>NZ_JANSIK010000099.1:0-61161 GCF_047462035.1 Synechococcus sp. R5-15
GAACTTCTTGAGTTTTCTCTATCTCGTCAGTGCTCTCTTTTGGCTCAAATGAAAGATCAACACAACCTAGAAATTGGAAAAAGAAAGAAATTGGAAAGAAAAAACATCCTGAGTTAGCTCGGTCACCGCCTGTTTGGCTTCCTGGCGGCCTCGGCAATACCGCTCTAACCGCTCGCTAACGGAGATGGGATCCCCGACGGTCACGTGAACCCCCCGCCAGCCTAGGCGAGGGCGGGCTGGGTAGGATTCCCCTCGAAGGCGGGCCAGCACATCAAATAGAATGAGGGCAGTTTCTGCCAGCCGCTCAAAAGAGGGTTTGCTCAGCAAATACTCTTCCTGGACGGCTACACAGCTTTCCACCAAGCGCATGTGCTGCAGGTAGAGCGTTGCCTGGTGGGCTTTCCAGTCGAGCAACCCCCGCTGCAGGGGAGACAGGGATCCAGGATGCCGCAATTCTTCTCGGTAAATCTGGATCCAGGCGACTTCTTCAATGCGGCGGCAGCGGCTGTTCCAATCCCCCTGGGGAGATAGGCCAAAGTAGGTCTCTGCGGTTTCCAGGGCTCTGTGGAGCAGCCGCTCCAGGCGAGCGTTAAAGTGGCCAGGGGCTAGCCTCTGCTCTATCCGTGGTTCTTCTTCATCTCTCCCAGAGATGAAGGGAGGTAGGTCGTAGAAAGCTTCCAGTTGTCCCAGGAGATGCTGGGCTAGGCGGCAGATCCGCTGGGTGTAGCGAAGGTTGGGGCTCCTGGAGGATCTTGGCTCTGGCTTCGGAGGCGTCAACCCACTCAGGTGCTCAAGGCGCGCCAGCAGGCGCTCCAGCTTCGTCCAGGAGGGATCCGTGTAGTAGTACCGAATGCCAATGGGCAGCAAAATGACGGTCTCTGAGCGACCAGCTTTGGCCAGGTCCTCGGCGCACCAAAAGCACAGCTGAGCCATTCCCGGTTCCAGGGGATTGATCCGTTCGCTGTGGCCGTTGGTGGCTCCTTCTGGGGCGATTGCAAAGGGAAATTGCCCATCCAGGAGCAGTTGCCGGGCCGCCTTTAGCGCCACCCGATCCACCCTCCGACCGCGGCGTATAGGGATCCCGCCCAGGCGAGACAACAGCCACCCCAGCCATTCCCCTCCCCAGAGGGGCATGCCCCGGTCGTAGAGAAAATGGGCGTGAAGGGGTTCTCGAAGGCGGATCCCTTGTCGACGGGCGGCTTCGGGCACCAGGCGAGATAGAACGTACAGGCCCACCAGCGGGTCATCCACCTCCACATGTCGGAAAGCCAGGACTAGGCGAATTTGACCCTCCTGGAACTGGTGGTAGAGCCGCGCCAAGATCTCCGCCCCTGTGGCCTCGATTTTGGCAATGCCGGAAGGAAGCCAGCGCCGCACCCTCACCCGCAAGAGCAGGGGCAGGATCCCGTGGACGAGCCGTAGCACCCAGGCGCTATAGGCGGGCGGAATAAAGTCGAGGGGAGGACGGGCAAAATGGGGCGGTGGTGACAAGAGCAAGATTTGTTCCCAAGGTAGCTCAAGAGAAGAAGTGTAGTTAAACGCAAATCAGATTCATATCCCATCGCTCAGATTATTCATCAAGTCGCTACAGAGATCACTGGATATGCAGCCATTCTCAATCAATAATCAATATCAACAATATCAATGATTGAGATCCTTCCCCTGAGACCCCACGCCGTCGGCGCAACCGCTCTCTACTCTCCTCAAGCCCCCGACCCCTCTCTCACAAGGGGAGATGAGAGTTGGGAATCGTGGCCATGTCGTGCCCTTTACATTGCTTTCTTTGTCTTCCGTTGCAGTGAAGACGCTCTCTTCTCTCTACTTTCGTCTCTTAACTCAAGGTGGCTACAGGCTGGGCCTCTGCCAAGAGCGCCTGAGTTTGCAGGTCGGTGATGGTGACCAACAAGCGCCGCGAGCTATCAATGGCAAATTCGACGCGAAGGCGATCCTCTCCCACGCGGCCAGGGGGCTGCAAACGGGCCAGACAAACCGGTAAGGACTCCGTCTCGCTGAGGCGAATGGGCAGGGATCCAAGAGGAGCTAGGGATCGGAAATCGGTTTGCCGGGTGAGCTGCCGGCTGCTCATCCGCCCCAGCTCGTCGTAAACCACTTCCGACTGGACTACCTGGGCCACTTCTCCCACCTCTAGGCGAATCTCCGTTTGTCCGTCGTTGGCCACTTGCAGGATCAAGGGCTCAGCCCGTCGGCAGGGATAGGGGCTGCCCTGTTCGAAGAGGGGGTAGTAGATGTAGCTTTTCTGCAAGGGATCCCAGAGGCGGAGGGCATAGCTGTGGTGCAGGCGATCCTCCAGCTTCACCTGGCGGCCCACCTGCAGGGCGCCCAGGGCCACAGCATCGAAGGGGCGTTCGCAGCGCACTTTCTTTTTGCCGAAGTAGGAGCGCAGCAGCTCTTGAACTGCTGGCAGTTGGGAGCTGCCTCCTACCAAGAGCACCTGCTCAATTTGGTTCTTGCCCAATCCCCTCGCCTGGGCGGTGAGGAGAACGTCGTCTAGGCACTGGCGGATTTGATCCAAAAGCTGACGAGCTTCCAGGATCTCTTCCAGCTCCTGCCGGCTTAACTTCAACTCATGGGCAGTGAGGGCTTCGTCGTCAAACCAACTGCCCACCGCTTCCATCTGAGTGGAAAGGGCGATCTTGAGCTGTTCCGCCTGCTCCAGGAGGTTGAGCCAGCCCAGAGCTCCAATTTGCTGTCGGCTTAGCCCCAGTTGCTGCAGTAGGTAGTCGGCAATCCAAATGTCGATGTCCACCCCGCCCACATAGGCATCGGCCTTGGCGATCACCTCCGCTTTGAGGACAGGGCTACCCGCTTGGGGAGCGAGGGTGCGCACCAAGCTGAGATCCAAGGTACCGCCGCCGAAATCCACCACCAGCACTAGGGATCCCGGCTGGCCAACCGCATAGCCCAGGGCTGCTGCCGTGGCTTCATCGACAATTTGAACGGGATCCCAGCCACAGGCACTGGCCACTCCCCGCAACCAATTGAGGTAGCGCTCAAAAGAGCCGACAGGGGCGGTGAACACCAGCTGTTGCGGCTGCAGGTGTTCTTTCGGGACAGCTTCTATCACCGTCTGCAAAAAAGCTTGGGCCACCCTCTCGGCGTCGTAGCGCTCTCCATCTAGAACTCGCGGCGGAGGGACAAACTCCGCCACCAAGTCCCGCTTAAACCCCTGAAACAGCCGTTGCGGATCCACTGCCCCCCACCGACCGGCGCGCACGGTTTCCCCCACCAGGAGCTGGCCTTTTCCCTTCACGTAGACCAAGCTGGGAATAGCCGAGTGGTCTGGGCGAGAGAGGCCGGGAAGAGTGAGGAGACGGGGCACTGCTTGGGCGGGATCCCAAACTGCCACCACCGTGTTGCTGGTGCCAAAATCAATGGCTAGGGTCGCTTTGGGGGCAGGTGCCATCAGCTCAATCCTCCAGGCAGGGAACGGCTGACTTTGGCTGGGCAGAGGATGTGGTCACCGCGGCGGTAGCCGACAAAGCGAATGTAAACGGGATCCCCCTTTTGAATATCCAGCTGATCCGGTTGATGCAGTTGCGGATCAAAGGGGACGGACTCCAGGGGGTTGCCGATGGGCTCATACCCCCAGCGCTGCAGCAGAGCGTCTAAGGAGCGAAACAGAGCTGTCACGTTTTGGGCCGGCCAATCGGGCTTGCGCTGGGCAATCTGGCGGACAGTGGGGTAGCTGGTCAGCAGCGGCTGCAGCAGAGAGAAGAGGACTTCTGATGAATCGGTGGATTCCATTTTGTCATTCCCGTTGAGGCGCAGCAGGGATCCCAAGTCCCACTGCAGGGCGGCAGCCAGCTTTTGGAGCTGCTCCAGGCGCAGGGATCCCCACTTCCCTCGGCGCACCTGATCAAGGGCGCGGCGGCTGATCCCGGCCTGGGCCTGTAAAGCCCGCCAAGAAGACAGGCCAACAACCCGCATGCGTTCCTGCAGCCAACTATCCAGCGGTCTCTCGGCCATTGGGTTTTGCCAGGGATCCCTACGATCATGCCCCAACTTGGGTCTAGCTCAGGGATCGGCAAGGCGCAGGGAACGGGCTATAGCTTCCACATCTCGGTCATAGCGCTCGCGCCGGCTGGCCGGGTACACGAACTCAAAGCCAGCTTGCAGCGAAGGGCGGACAACTGTTTTGAGATAGAAAATCCGCTGGCCAAAGGGCTCCGCACCGCTGACACGAACGGGCTCGTAGCCGGAGACCACAAAGAAATCCCGGCCAACAGCTTGGTAAGTAACCTGGCGCTGGTTTTCCCGGCTGCGGCGAAGTTCTTCCTGCAGGGCGCTGGCGGGCGTTGCTTGAAAAATGTTGTACCCACCCCAAACGCGCAGCTCAGCCCCGTCTTGACCGAGAAACACTTGGCCATCGCCGTTGTCCGATTCCCCTTGCGGAATGAAGTCTGCCGGGTAGTCGATGCGGTAGCCGAAACGGGCATTGAGATAGGGCCGGAAACCGGCTTGGGCAACGGGAAGGGCAGGGGCGGGAGCAATGACGGGGATCCCCGCTCCTAGGATCAGTCCGGCAAGCAGACAAGCTAGGCGAGCAGCAGACTTCATGGTTTTGATTGCTCTAATCTGTAGCTATCCTAAGCTCTCTCACCTCCAGCCCCTCTCCTAGGGGGACAGAATTTGGTTTGTCCAAGCTCTTTCCCAAAAGACAAAGGGAATAGGAATCCAAGTTTCACTGCCGTTGAGAATGGGTCGGTTGCGCCGCTTGTATCTGGGTGCCACTTGAAATAGTAGGTATAGCATCTTTTTCGAGAGTTTGAAATAAAATACCGATTTTTGGGCCACTATTTTGTTTTGTCGACCAAGTTTAAGTTTGCCGATCAACATCAGGGTTTTGGCCGGAGCGCAGCCGTTCAATTTCTTCTCTTGCCCGCTGGATAGCGCTGCAATTGTCTACCGCTGCCCAGGTGGAGGCCAGAAACAGTCCGGGTAGGGAAACCTCTCCCTCGTCGTCGCTAAACAACACGCCAAGGAAGAAACACCAGCCCAGAAAAACCATCAAAGCTTTCCACCGCCGCGTGTAGAGGTAGGCTCCGAAGGCAAGCAGAATAGACAGAAGGATCACCATCCCCTCGGACTTTTGAGAAAGGGCATAGGTGCGCCGCACCTCTTCATCTCTGCGCTTTTGATCTTCTTGCTGGAGCAACTCTTGCAGATGCTTGTCCATAAGGCCGCCTCAAAATCGGACGGCCTTATCTTAAAAATCCTGGGAAGACCCTTGTTCAAAACAACTTTTCGGGATCCCACGGCAGAAGAAGAGAGGCGAGACTGGTCATCGCCCCTTCCTTCTGTAGAATGGGAAAGCCTCTCTCTAGTTGCAGGCTACAAGGCCCGGACGGACTCTGCCATGACCTCAGCTTCTTTTGCTTTTTCCCCTCGTGTTTTGGATCCCCTTGACCCGCAGGTGCGTCCGGATCCCCAGGGGCGGTTTGGGCCGTTTGGGGGTCGGTTTGTGCCGGAAACCCTGATGAGCGCCCTAACGGAGCTGGAGGAAGCCTTTGAGCATCACTGGCGGGATCCCGACTTTCGCGCCGAGTTTCACAACCTGTTGCGGGATTTTGTTGGGCGGCCCAGCCCCCTCTACTTTGCCCAGCGGCTAACCGAATACTACGGCGGCCCGCAGATCTACCTCAAACGGGAAGATCTCAACCACACCGGCGCCCACAAGATCAACAACGCCCTTGGCCAAGTGCTGCTGGCGGTGCGCATGGGCAAGCGGCGGATCATTGCCGAGACTGGCGCCGGCCAACATGGGGTGGCCACGGCAACCGTGTGCGCCCGCTTTGGCCTAGAATGCGTCATCTACATGGGGGCGCTGGATATGGAGCGGCAGGCCCCCAATGTGCAGCGGATGCGCCTTTTGGGCGCTGAGGTGCGGGGAGTGGAATCGGGCACGCGCACCCTCAAAGACGCCCTCTCCGAGGCCATCCGCGACTGGGTAACCAACGTGGAGACCACCCACTACATCATCGGCACGGTGGCGGGGCCCCACCCTTACCCGAAGCTGGTGCGGGCCTTTCACGATGTCATTGGCCAGGAGACGCGGCAGCAGTGCCAGGAAAAATGGGGAGGGCTGCCGGATGTGTTGCTGGCCTGTGTGGGGGGTGGATCCAACGCGCTGGGGCTGTTCAACGAGTTTGTCCGGGATCCCCAGGTGCGGCTGATCGGCATTGAAGCTGCCGGAGAAGGGCTGCACACGCCCCGCCACGCCGCTACCCTCAACCGCGGTCGCATCGGGGTCTTGCACGGGGCGATGAGCTACCTGCTGCAGGATGAAGAAGGTCAGGTGCAGGAGGCCCACTCCATCAGCGCTGGCTTGGATTATCCTGGCGTGGGGCCAGAGCACAGCTACCTAAAAGAAATCGGGCGGGCCGAGTACTACGCGGTTACTGACGACGAAGCGGTGGAAGCGCTGCTGCTGCTGTCGCGCCTGGAGGGGATCATCCCCGCGCTGGAGACGGCCCATGCGCTGGCCTACCTGAAAACTTTGGCCCCACAGCTCGGATCCCAGCAACGGGTAGTGGTCAACTGTTCTGGGCGCGGCGACAAGGATTTGAACACCGTTTTCAAGTATTTGCAGCAGAGAGGGCGTAGCTTTTAGAGTACGGTTGTTGTGACCACCAACGGGATTCTCTTGGGTGTTCACCTGCCGAGTTCACTTCACGGTTCGATTGCTGGGTCTTCAAGGACTCCGTCCCGCTAACGCGATCGGCCTGCTCCTGGCTGCGGGGCTGGGCTTGTGGACGGGATCCCTGCCGCAGCCTTCTGAGACAACTGCCCCTGTTCCTCCGCCGGAGTCCATGGGTGCCTCGCACCGCTTACGGGATCGCACTGGCGGGACGGAGTCCGATTCAGAAGGGATCCCCTCTCCCAGCCGGCGACAACCTCTCCCTGACACCCTGCCGGCGCTGGCGCGTCAGGCCATTGCCTACTACTTCGCCACCGGCCAGGTGCTGCCACCTCCAGAGGAGATCCCGCCCCACTGGCGGCGCTCTGCGGGGGTTTTTGTAACGGTGAGTACAGAGGGTCGGCCCCGTGGCTGCTGGGGCAGCTTGGATCCCAGCGGCGAGGACCTGGTCAGGGCCACCATCCGGGCGGCGGTGGGGGCAGTCACCCGCGATTGGCGCTACGTACCTCTGCAACCCGGGGAGCTGGAGTCGGCCTCCATTCAGGTAGCCATTGTGCGGCGGGTGGTGCCCATTGCGTCGGCGGGACGGAGTCCTTTTGCCGCTGTGGAGCAGGTGGATCCCACCCGCATGGGCCTATTTGTCCGCTCTGGAACCCGGGGAGCGGTGTTGCTGCCGGGAGAGGCTTTGACGACAGAATGGCAGCTTGCTACCGCTAAGAGGTTGGCCGGGATCCCTGCCGACCAGCCGGTGGAGCTGTTTCGCGTGGAGGCAGAGCTGTTGCATGAGTTTTGAGGAGGGGGCAGATCTCAACGCTTCGCACTGTTGTCGTGAGTGGCTGGCAGCCGTGCTGGGCAACACTCACGTGCGCTGGGGTTGGTTTGTGGAGGAGACCCTGGTGAAGGTGGAGCGGTTTCCTGCTCACCAGCCCTTGTCCTGGCCGCAGCAGACAGAGCTGTGGCTGGCTCCTGTGGGCTCTGCCCCCCTGCCGCCAGCATCGCCCTGGGTGCATCAGTTGGAGCTGTCGCAGGTGCCGCTGCGGGATCCCTACCCGGGGTTGGGGCTGGATCGGGCTTTGGCCCTGTGGGCTGCTGGGATCCACTACGGCTGGCCCTGTTTGGTCATCGACGCGGGTACTGCCCTGACCCTCACAGGAGCTGACTCTGAAGGATCCCTGGTGGGAGGGGCCATCTTGCCCGGCCTGGGGTTGCAGGCGCAGGCGTTGGCTGATCACACAGCCCTGCTGCCCAAAGTGCAGTGGGATCCGCAGGATCCCTTGCCCCCTCGCTGGGCCAACGACACCGTGGCTGCCATCTGCAGCGGCATCCTCCACACCCTCTTGGCTGGCTTGCGCGAGTTCATTGCCGACTGGCGTCGCCGCTTTCCCCAAGGCCCCCTGCTGCTGACCGGCGGGGATGGGAAGTGGCTCCACCCTCACTTGGGCCCGCTTGACCCAGAGCTGCGCTGGGATCCCCACCTGGTGTTGCGGGGAATTGCCGGCTGCCGCCAGCTGCACCGCACTGCCCGCCACTCCCCTAGTGCAGAATAGAAAACAGTCTCTCCCAGCCGCCTGCGAGTAACGGCTTCTTGCTTGGGGATCCCATGGCCAACGGCAACTCCTTCGGTGTCCTGTTTTGCGTGACCACCTATGGCGAGTCCCACGGGGGGGCGGTGGGGGTGGTGGTGGATGGCTGCCCGCCGCGGCTGCCCTTGAGCGAGGCCGACATTCAGGCAGAGCTGGATCGGCGGCGTCCTGGCCAGAGCCCCATCACGACGCCCCGCCAGGAAGCGGATCGCTGCCAGATCCTCTCCGGGGTTTTTCAGGGCTTTACGCTGGGCACCCCCATCCACATCCTGGTGCGCAACCAGGATGCCCGCCCCCAGGACTACCAGGAGATGGCCACCACCTTCCGCCCTTCCCATGCCGATGCCACCTACCAGGCCAAGTACGGCATCCGCAACTGGCAGGGGGGCGGACGGGCCTCAGCGCGAGAAACCATTGGCCGGGTGGCTGCCGGGGCCATTGCCAAGAAGATCCTGCGCCTAGCGGCAGGGGTGGAGATCCTGGCCTACGTGCAGCGGGTAAAAGACGTGGAAGCCCAGGTGGATCCCAGCTCGGTAACTGCAGAGCAGGTGGAGGCCAACATCGTCCGCTGCCCCGATCCCCAGGCGGCGGCGGCCATGATCCAAAAAATTGAGGAGGCGGCGCGGGAAGGGGATTCGCTGGGGGGAGTGGTGGAGTGTGTAGCCCGCCGGGTGCCGCGCGGGCTGGGATCCCCGGTGTTCGACAAGCTGGAGGCCGACTTGGCCAAGGCGGTGATGTCCCTGCCGGCCAGCAAGGGGTTTGAGATTGGCTCTGGGTTTGCCGGCACCTACCTGACGGGCAAGCAGCACAACGACGAGTTTTACATGACCCCCGGCGGCTGGCGCACCCGCAGCAACCGCTCCGGCGGCATCCAGGGGGGCATCAGCAACGGCGAAGACATCGTCCTGCGGGTAGCCTTTAAGCCCACTGCCACCATTCGCCAGCCTCAAAACACCGTCACCCTCAATGGGCAAGAGACGGTTTTGGCGGCGCGGGGACGCCACGATCCCTGTGTCTTGCCGCGGGCAGTGCCGATGGTGGAGGCGATGGTGGCCCTGGTCCTCTGCGACCATCTGCTGCGCCACCACGCCCAGTGCGGATCCCTGGTCTTGCCGGAGGTGCCCCTCCCTGTCGCCGCTGCTCCCCAGGCCTAGGAGTCCCCGGCTATGGCCAAGGCCAAAACCGTCTGGGAGTGCAGCCAGTGCGGCGAGCGCTATGCCAAGTTTTTGGGCCGCTGCGACCATTGCGGCGCCTGGAACACCCTGACGGAAGTGGTCGTCGCCCCAGCGGCCAAGTCCCCACGGGCCCAAGCCCTCGCTCCTAGGTCCAACCGCGCCAATGGGATCCCCCGGTCGGCCCTCCCCCTCTCCCAGGTCTCCTCAGATCGCCACCCTCGCCTCTCCTCCGGCTATGGCGAGTTTGACCGGGTGTTGGGAGGTGGCATTGTGCCGGGATCCCTGGTGTTGATTGGCGGGGATCCGGGCATTGGCAAGAGCACCCTGCTGCTGCAGAGCGCTGCCCACCTGGCCAAGAGCGGGCCCATCTTATACGTGTCGGGGGAAGAATCAGCCCAGCAGATCAAGCTACGCGCCGAGCGGCTGGGGGTGGAAAGCGAGCAGCTCTACCTCTTGGCCGAGACCGACCTGGAGGCCATCGTGGCGGAGATCCAGGCTCTGCAACCGCAGGTGGCGGTGATCGACAGCATTCAAGCCATCTTCTGGGGGCAACTCACCTCGGCGCCGGGATCCGTTTCCCAGGTGCGGGAATGCACCGGCCTGTTAATGCGGCTGGCCAAAAAACTGGGGGTGGCTCTGCTCATTGTGGGCCATGTCACCAAAGATGGATCCCTGGCCGGGCCGAAGGTGCTGGAGCATTTGGTGGACACGGTCTTGTACTTTGAGGGGGATCGCTTCCAAAGCCACCGCCTATTGCGCGCCGTCAAAAATCGCTTTGGGGCCGCTCAGGAAATTGGGGTTTTCGAGATGGCCGCATCCGGCTTGGTGGAGGTGGAGAACCCCTCGCAGCTTTTCTTGAGCAGCCGGGATCAGGCCATGCCCGGAACGGCCACCATCGTCGCCTGTGAGGGCACCCGTCCTCTGGTGGTGGAAGTGCAGGCCCTGGTCAGCCCCACCAGCTACAGCTCCCCCCGCCGCACCTCCACCGGCATTGAAATCAACCGCTTTTTGCAGATCTTGGCTGTGCTGGAAAAACGGGTGGGGATCCCGCTTTCCAAATACGATGCTTACATCGCCTCTGCCGGCGGCATTCAGGTAGCCGAGCCAGCTGCCGACTTGGGGGTAGCAGTGGCCGTGGCCGCCAGCTTCCGGGATCGCCAAGTGGATCCTTTTACAGTCCTGATTGGCGAGGTGGGACTGGGGGGGCAGGTGCGCCCGGTGGCCCAGTTGGAGCAGCGCTTGAAAGAAGCCAGCAAACTGGGGTTTCGCCACGCCATCATCCCCAACAGCCCTGTGTTGTCGGATCACGGCCTGCGCCTGAGTCGGGTGCAGCGGGTGTTGGAAGCCCTGCTGGTGGCTGTGCCCGGTTCCCAGAGCGCAGAGTGAACATCCCCTTGCCTTCCACCCGTCGCCGGCTGCTGGGCTCTGCTGCGCCTATCTCCAAAGGCCAAGCAAGGACTCCGTCCCGCTAACGCGATTGGACTCCGTCCCGCTAACGCGATTGGACTCCGTCCCGCTAACGCGATCGGCATCCGCTGCTTCGGTGGCATGTCCATCATGTTCCCGAAAACTTTTGTTACCCTCGAAAAAGGCTACGCCTGCTGGGCAAACAGCTCAGCAGCCTTAGCTGAGCCCTAGTCCGTAGTTAGCAACACCAGCAAGGGATCCCGGTGAGCATGGTTTCCGCACCCTCCAGCCCAGTCCAGCCCTCGATGCCAGAGACGGCATTTCCTCCGCCACCGGATAAAGGCTACACCCGCTGCGCGAACAGCGACCTGGTCATCGAGGATGATGAGCCCGCAGACAGCATTCTCTCCAAAAAGCTGCAGCGCCTGCTCACCAGCGCTCTCTACGCCTCCTTCCAGCCCAAGGCCGAAGACACGGGGGAGCTGATCCCCTTTTTGGCCACAGCCAATATTGGCCTGTTCTCTGCCCTCAAACTGCCCCCCCTGATGCCCGATGTGACGCTCAGCCTGGAGGTGGCTCCCCCCGCCAGCTTTGAGCGCAAGGAAGATCGCACCTACCTGGTCTGGGAGATGGGTAAGCCGCCGGATGTGGTCATTGAGATTGTCTCCAAGCGCAAAGGGGAAGAGCTGGGCCGCAAACGCAAAGACTATGCCCGCGCCGGCGTCAGCTACTACGCGGTCTACGATCGCACAGCGGGCGTAGCCTCTCCCTTGCGGCAACTAAGGGAACTGCAGGGATCCCCTCTGGCCCTTTTTCAGCGGCGGGGGGGTGAGTTTGTCCCCTTCGCGTCCACCTGGCTGGAGGACAAAGGACTCCGTCCCGCTAACGCGAAAAGACTCCGTCCCGCTAACGCGAAAAGACTCCGTCCCGCTAACGCGATCGGGCTGGGCTTAACCCTCTGGCAGCGATCCTTTGAGGTCGTGAATACCGAATGGCTACGCTGGCCGAATGGCTACGCTGGTGTGATCGGGAGGGGCAGGTTTTGCCCACCGGCGAAGAAAAGGCTGCTCTGGAACAACAGCGCGCTGAGGCAGAACGCCAACGGGCCGAAGCCCTTTTGGAGCTGCTGGGTTCCCACGGCAAAGGACTCCGTCCCGCTAACGCGATCGCACCGCCGGCAGCCTGAAAAATCCCGTCCCTAACGGGGCTTCCATTGTCCATTGCCTATCCACCGCCATGTCTACCCTCCCCAGCAGCAGCGAAGCCGCCCAACGGGCCGCCCGCCTGGAAAAAGCCCAACACCTGCGGGAACAAGGGATCCCGCCCTATGCATATTCTTTTCCTGTTACCCATCTGGCTGCCGAGCTGCAGGAGCAATTTGCCGACCTAGAGCCCGGCGGCGAGCGGGAGGATGTGCAGGTGGCGGTGGCCGGGCGGATCCGGGCGCGGCGGGTCATGGGCAAGCTGGCTTTCTTTACCCTTCAGGATCGCTCCGGCACCATCCAGCTTTACCTGGAGAAGCAACGGCTGACGGAGCATATGGGGGAGTTGGCCTTCAAGAACTTGGACAAGCTCATCGACGTGGGCGATTGGCTGGGGGCCAAGGGCTGCCTCAAGCGCACCGAAAAAGGGGAATTGTCGGTGCGGGTGGACGAGTACCAGGTGCTAACCAAGGCGCTGTTGCCGCTGCCGGACAAGTGGCACGGCCTGCGGGATGTGGAGAAACGCTACCGCCAGCGCTACGTCGATCTCATCGTCAACCCTGAGGTCAAGCAGACCTTGCTCGACCGCGCCCAGATCATCCGCTCCCTGCGGCAGACTCTGGAAGAGCGAGGTTTTGTGGAAATTGAGACGCCAGTGTTGCAGGTGATCCCCGGCGGGGCGGAGGCGCGGCCTTTTGTTACCCACCACAACGCCCTGGATCTGGATCTCTACTTGCGCATTGCCACCGAGCTGCACCTGAAGCGGCTGGTGGTGGGCGGGATCGAGCGAGTCTATGAAATTGGGCGGGTCTTTCGCAACGAAGGCATCTCCACCCGCCACAACCCGGAGTTCACCTCTCTAGAGGCCTATCAAGCCTTCGCCGACTACCACACCATGATGGAGCTGACGGAAACCCTGGTCTGCAACGCCGCCCTGGCGGTGCGGGGATCCCTGCAGTTGACTTATCAGGGGGAAACCATTGACCTCACGCCCCCCTGGCGGCGGGTGACCCTGCAGGAGTTGGTGGAGGAGACAACCGGGATCTCCATCGATGTGGAAACGGGATCCACCGCCGAGCTGTTGCCCGCCTTGGCAGAACGGGGGATCCCCGATCTCTCCCCCCAGGACTCCCCCGGCCAGTTGCTGGTCAAAGCCTTTGAGCACTGCTGCGAGAGCCGCCTGCGCCAGCCCACCTTTGTTCTGGACTACCCCCTGGATGTGTGTCCCCTCACCAAGCCCCACCGCAGCAAACCGGGGTTGGCCGAGCGCTTCGAGCTGTTCATCGTTGGGCGGGAGACGGCCAACGCCTACTCCGAGCTCACCGATCCGGTGGATCAGCGGCAGCGGCTGGAGGCCCAGGCAGCCCTGAAGGCAGCCGGAGATGAGGAGGCCCACTTTCTGGATGAAGACTTCCTCACGGCCTTGGAATATGGCCTGCCCCCCACCGGCGGCCTGGGCGTGGGGATCGACCGCTTGACAATGCTGCTGTGTGATGTCCCCAGCATTCGCGATGTCATTGCCTTTCCGCTGCTGCGGCCCGAGACGGGAGAAGTGGCGGAGGAGGCTTGAGCCGATCCCTCTAACTGTCCATTCAAATCCCATCGATTTCTAAGAGAGGTTGGAGGTGGCCGCGGCGACGGCGCGGAGCCTTTGGGAAGTGTCTCAACCTATTTTGAAATAACTAGCGATAACGTCTTCCAAAAGCCGACCTTCGTACCCTTGCATCTGGAGGGCAGCCTGGAAATCCTGGCAGGCTCTCTGCCAATCCCCAAGGGCAGTCCGGGCCAGGGCGCGGTTGAGGTGGGCCTTGAGGTGGCAGGGATCCCCCTCCTTCGCGTCAGCAGTGCAGAGTGTTATGGCTTGGTCGTAGTCGCGGATGGCCGCCGAAAAATCCCCCTGTTGGGCGTAGGCCCAGCCGCGGTTGTTCAAAACCCAGACCCGCTCCTGGGGATCCAGCTCCAGTTGCAGCAGTCGGGTGTAGTCTTCTATCGCTTTGTCCGTCTGTCCCGCGCGATCCCACAAGAGAGCTCGGCAGAGCAAAGCAGGGCGCTCCTGAGGGTTCAAGGCTAGGGCCCGCGTGTAGTCGGCAATGGCCAGCTCAGGGCGATTGGCCTGCCGGTGCAGATCCCCCCGTTGACGGTAGGCCAGGGCAGCATCGGCCACCCCCCAGTTCTGGTCGAGGCTCAGAGCTTGGTTGAGATCCGCCAGTGCCATCTCTTGATCCCCCGAAGCCAGATGCACCGTTGCCCGCAAGGCAAAAGCCTGAGAAGCCTGCGGTTGCTGCTGGATCAGCGCCGTGAAATCGGCCAACGCCCCAGCCAGATCCCCCCTCTCTTGGCGACACAAGCCCCGATACAACAGGGCTTCGGTGACCAGCACTTCTGGATCCCCTGGGCTGGCCAGCTCCAAGACCCGATCCCAATCGGCTATTGCCCCCTCCAGGTTGTGGCGCAGGCGGCGGACTTGGGCCCGCTTCAGGTGGGCCTCCAGATAGAGCTGCCGGGACTGTTCCCCGTCTTGGGCCTCTTCCTGGATGACTTGGTCGAAGTCGGATTCAGCCTGCGCGTAGTACCCCAGCTCTAAGGACTCCGTCCCGCTGACGCGATCCTGCTCCGCACGGTTGGTAGGGCCATCGGTGCCGCGCACCGCCAACGCCAACAACAGAGAGCCGCGGGCCAAGCGGGCCATCCTGTGTTGGGGATCCTGCTGCAGCAAGCGGTTGAGATCTTGCAAGGCCGCTAAGGACTCCCTCCCGCTTTCGCCAACGGTCTGGCCCAACTGTTGCAGGGCCTGTGCGCGGTGCCACAGCGCTTCCCTGTGGTCAGGATCCTGCTGCAAAACCCGGCTGAGATCCTGAATGGCGGAATCCCAGTTGCCCACCTGTCCATGGGCCATGCCCCGTCCCAGCCAAGCCGTCCAGTCCTGAGGATCCTGCCGCAACACCTCGTCGTAGTCGGCAATGGCCTCTGGCCACCGGCCCAGCTGTCGGCACAACTCAGCTCGCTCTTGGCGCAGATCCCGCCGTTCCGGCTGCAAGCGCACCGCCTCGTTCAACTGCTCCAAGGCCGCCTGCAGATCTCCCGTCTGGATTTGGGCCCGCGCCAGATCTCGGCGGATATCCGCCTCGGCCACTGCCACCCCCAGCGCCAAAGCCTGGTGGTAATCCTGGATGGCCCCCAGCCCATCTCCCAGAGCAGCCCGCACTTGGCCGCGATGGAAATAAGCCAAGCCCGACTGAGGATCCCCTTGCAGAGCTTGGTCGAAATCGGCCAACGCCCCCTGCCAATCCCCCAGCCGTTGCCGTGCCATGCCACGGCATAGATGGGCATTCAACAGCAGCTCCGGCCCGCGTGGGATCCCAGGCCTCGCCGCCCACTGCAACACCTGCGAGAAGTCCTCACAGGCTGCCGGCCAATCTTCCCGCTCAACATGGAGTTGGCCGCGGTTGAGGTAAAGCTGAGGGTTCTGCGGATCCCGCTCCAGGGCAGCTGTATAATCCCGCAGAGCCGCTAGGGGATCCCCCAACAGCCAATGGATTCGCCCGCGGCTGCTGTAGGCACTGGCATCTTGGGGATCCAGAGCGATGGCCTGGCTCAAGTCCGACAAAGCCGCTTCGATGTTGCCCAAGTCCAGGTGGGCAATGCCTCGGTTGAGGTAGGCTTTGGCCATTTGGGGATCCAGCTCCAGGGCGCGGTTGAAGTCTGCCAGAGCGCCGCCGGGATCCCCCAGCCCCTGGCGAGCCAAGCCCCGGCAGAGATAGGCCCGCGACAGCTTAGGATCCAGGCGGAGAGCCTGTTCACAATCGGCCAGCGCCGACTCCAGGGCGTTGCTGCTCAGGTAGGCCATGGCCCGCTGCAAGTAGAGATCCGCCTGGGCTGCCGCCTCTGCCTCAGGTAGCTCAGTGGCCTCAGCAGACCGTAGGGATAGGGCCTGAGAAAAATCTTCAACGGCCCCTTGGGGATCCCCCAACGCTTGTCGGGCCAGGCCCCGGTGGTAATAGGCTTTGCCGTGGCGAGGATCCAACTGCAGCGCTTGGGTGTAGTCCTCGACGGCCCCTTGCAAATCTGACAACTGGACCCGCGCCACTCCCCGGTTGAAGTAGGCTTCCCCGTCCTGAGGGTCCCGCTTGATCACCTCGGAAAAATCGGCTGCTGCCCCCTGCGCATCTCCCAGATGGCCGCGCACCACGCCGCGGTTGAAATAGGCCCGCACATCTTCCGGGTTGAGCTCAATGGCCCGCGAATAGTCTTCGATGGCCTGCTGCTGCTGATTGAGTTGCCGGTAAGCATTGCCACGGTTGTAGTAGGCCACCGCCCATTGTGGGTTGAGGCCGAGAGCCTGGGTGTAGTCGGCAACAGCTCCCTCGTAGTCCTCCAGCCGGTAGCGGGCAATGCCGCGGTTGAAATAGGCGCGGGCGTCCCCTGCCAGTTGAATGACTTGGGTGTAATCTGCGATGGCCCCTGCCAAGTCCCCACTTTTGTAGCGGGCGCTGCCCCGCTGGCTGTAGGCGCGGCTATTTTGGGGATCCAATTGGATGGCCAACGTACAGTCGGCAATCGCCCCCTGGAAATCCCCTTGGCGGGCTTTCTCCTGTCCGCGGGCCAACAGGCGCGTCACCAAAACCTGATCCACCGAAACATCGCCGAGCGTCGCCTCTTGGGGAAAAGGCAACAGGGGCCGCAGCGCCTCCAACACTTCAGCAGCGGACTGGAAGCGCTCTTGCCAGTGGGGGCAGATCAGGCGATCCAAAATCTCGGCCAGCTCCTCGCTGACCTGAACCAAATCCCGCCAGAGCAGTTGGCCGGTGCGGGGATCATCCCGGATCTTATGGGGAGGACGACCGGTGAGGGCTTGGATGGCCAGCACCCCTACGGAGTACAGGTCGCTGCAGGGCTGGGGCTTGCCGTTGAGCTGTTCGGGCGCCATGTAGCCAACCGAGCCAATCACCGTCGCCAACTGAGTTTGGCCGGGGGCATGGCTGACCAACCGCCCCACTTCCTTGACTGCCCCAAAGTCGATCAACACCAACTTGCCATCGGCATCGCGGCGCATCAGGTTGGCCGGCTTGATATCCCGATGGACGATCTGGTGGGCGTGTACATGGCGCAGGATCTCCAAAATATCCCACAACAGTTTCAAAACCTCGGCCTCGCTCAGCAGCTTGCCCGGGATCAGCTCCTGGCTGAGATCATGCCCGGCAACAAACTCTTGCACCAAGTAAAAATCCTGATCCTGCTCGAAGTGGGCCAAAAGGCGGGGCACTTGGTCGAAGTGGTTGAGCCGGTTGAGAACCTTGGCTTCCCGTTCAAAGAGCTTGCGAGCCGTGGCCAACGTATAGGGATCCGTGGAGAGGGGGCGAAGGCGCTTGACGACGCAAGGGCTATCGAAGGTGTCTTGATCCACCGCCTTGTAGGTTACGCCAAACCCTCCTTCCCCGAGGGGATGGAGAATGCGATAGCGTCCCCTGAGCACACTTCCCGCTCTGATCTTGTCTTCCATAGCCAAGCCAGTCGCCTGAGCGGCGCAGCCTTTTGCCACTGCAAGCTGGCTCGATTCTGCCACAGGCGGACGCCCTTGGGCGGAGCAACCCACAGCTCCTATCCAGGGTCTTTTTCAGCTTTTTCTGTTGGCGATCTTCAATGACTTGAACGATTGGGTCGGAGAGAAACTGCAATCTGACCTCGCCGCTCTGCAAAATCGCTGATCAGCAGTCTCACCTCGATCTGCCATTCCCCCGCCAGGGCCAGAGGCACATTTTCCACCACAAATTGGCCAGGCCCATCCGGCGCTACAGTGCGGCGTAGAGGGGGGATCCCCTGTTCTGGCAGGGAAAACCCAAGGGTCAATTCCTGAGCCGGGACTCCCTTCACCTCAGCCCGAATTTGATTTTCCCCAGGACGACAGGGCAGAATCTTCAGGTGCAGGCTGCCTTCCGGCCAGTTCAAGCGCTCTTCACAACTGGTCTGCAAGCCCGACTCCAGTGGGGCTCCCATGCCGTGCCTTCCATTACTGGGAGGAGCCTGGGCCACCAGGAAGCTGGTCAAGGCCAGCACCAGAATCAGCCCCACCAACTCCAGGCGGACGATCCGGCGCAGCGACCGGCCCACCGTCTGCCCACCCTGTTGCAATGCCGGCACCAGCCGAAACTTGTTGTGGGCGCCCAGCCCCACCATCATCAGCACCAGCAGCAGCTTGGCCCAGAGATACTGCCCATACGGATGATCCCAGTCCCAGCCGCGGTGGATCCCACCCATTCCCACCCCTGCCAGGATCAGTCCGGGCACTGCCCAGGTGGCCACGTCAGAAAACCGTTGGATGATGCCTACAGATGGGTAGGGAGCAGATTCCTTGCCCAGCAGGCGCTCCAGCCCCCACAACCCTCCCAACCAGAAAGCTGAACCGGCCAGATGCAGCCCCAGCAGCGCCATTGTCCCCATCGGATGCTCACTGGTGAGAGCATGGCCAATGGGCAAAAAGGAGCCGAGCACCAACACCGACCCCATACCGCTGGCCCAGACGGCACCTCCCTCACAGGCCCAGATCAGGATCCCCAGCCCCACCAGCCGCAGCCCTGTACCCCAACCATAGGGAGAGAGCACCACACCCAGCAGCTCTCGCCCATTGAAGTGGGGGTAAAGCTGGGCCAAATGCAAACCGAAGGCCACCGCGGTCAAGCTGAGGGTGATCCAAGCTGTCGCAAAAGCCCAAGATAAGGGCTCCGCCCCGCTGACGCGATCAGAATCGGCGAAACTGCTCCGCTGCCCCCGCAACAGTCGCCACCAGCCCAGCACCCCCACCACAAAAAGGCTGCCCAAGTAGATCCCCCAGCGTACCCCCACCAGCGGCCAGTACAAGGGATCCCTTCCTTGAAGCTGGGTCGCCCTCACCGTCTGAACTCGCTCCGGATCCGCTCCCACCAGGAAAACAAACGAACCGCTTACCGGATGAGAATCGGCAGAAATGGCCCGCCAACTGACGATGTAAACTCCCTCGGGGATCCCCTGCGGCAAATCCCCCTGCGGTGCCTCACCCCTGGTCACCCGATTTTCCAAGGGCAGAGCTCGTCCGTTGCTGTCTAAAACCTGGAGCTGTGTGATCTGCACCGGCTCATTGAAAACAAGCCGCACCTGGGCCGGAGCTTCCTGCAACACTGCCCCATCCTCCGGGAAGGTGGATAGCAAGCTGGCATGGGCAAAAACGGGCTGGATCCCGGCCACCCACAGCAAGGCGCAGAGGATCCCAGACCAAATCCAAGCAAAACCCCTTTTGGGATGAAACATGCTCCTAAGCAGACCGCTTAGCGGGTACCGTGACCATGCCCATGTCCATGCCCGTGGCCGTGCCCATGTCCACTGTCTCCACCTGTCAGCTTCAGCAGCGGAGCCGGCTCCGGCAAACTGTTGGGATCCTCGCCAGGCTGAGCCACCTGAATCCAGCGGTACATGCCCTGCTCGCACTCCTGAATCACTGGGATGGGGATGACCTCACCGGGGCGATTCGGCAGCTTGAGGCTGATGCTGAACTCATCCATGAACTCATCGGGCAGCGAGCCGCCGCTCCAGATCACCTCGGCAACCGTTTCGGTAATCATCTTCCCATGCGACTCATAAGGGGTCTGCAGCGGCCTTTTCACCGTCTCGATTTTCCACAGGGGATGCACCATCGGCTTCACAGAGACGAATCCCTCTGGGATCTGCACCCGCAGGCGAACGGTCGGGGATCCATCACATCCATGGGGCACGCGAAAGGTGAGCTTAGCATAGCTGCCCGCCGGGGCTTCTTTGGGATGGACGGTGACATGAGCCCAAGCGGAAGAAAGAGGCAAAAAGCTCATGCCCAAAGCCAGCAGAGATTTCTTGGCCAGGGTCAAGTAACTTTGCAGACTGAACATTGCCAATGCTCCTTACAAAACTGTGCAGAAAATGCAGAGCCATTCGCCAAGACCTCTAAGGATGGCGATGGGATCCGTGGGATTCCGTTAGGCTCATGCTGTGCTGTCCCCAACTGGAGAGGCCCATCGATACCAGGCCGGCGCTGGCCAAGCCCATCGATACCAGCCCGAACGAGAGCGCTCCCATAGCCACCAGGCCAATGGAGAGGATGCCGTGAGTCACCACGCCGATGGCCACCACCCCATGGGCGGAAATGCCCACCGCCACCAAGCCATGTGCTCCCACGCCAACCGACAAGATTTTGCGGCGGGATCCCTGTCCTTCACATCCCTGCTCGTGAGGCAGCCGCTCCACTGGTCTCCCCTGGAGCAGGGCTGGATCTTGAGTCCTCTCTTTGGACACTAGCCTCTACTCCAGTTGTGCTCAGCGCGATCCAAAACGTAGGCCGCCACTGCCTCGATCTCCTCCGGCTTGAGGATCTTGGCAAAAGCCGGCATGGCTCCTTTGCCGTTTCTCACCTGGGCCTGGATCAGCTCAGGGGTATCCACGTGGTACTCATGAAGAGCCGCCAGAGAAAGGTTTTTCGCTGCCACCAAAGTGTTGCGCCCGTTCAAGTGACAACCCACACATTTGGCCTGAAAGACCTTGGCTCCCAAGGCCAAATCAGGCTCAGCAGAAGCCATTTGCGGGCCTAAAAAGAGGGCAAATACTGCCACCAAAAGCCCGATAAAAAGGTTGATCATTCGCATTTTCATCTCAGGGACTGACCGAAAACTAGCCTTTAAGGCCCGCCCATTATCCCAAGCCCGTTGGGCCAGGTCAAAAGACAGCCTGTCGAGCTTCCCCCGGCTACCATAAGGTCAGGATCCCCCGAAGCCATGAGCGGTCTGCCCCCCGATTTCATTCAGTTGGTGCGCCAAAAGGCCGACCTCGTGGAAGTGGTGGCCGAAAAAGTGGTGCTGCGCAAGCAGGGAAAGAATTTCGTTGGGCTCTGCCCTTTCCACAACGACCACAAACCCAGTTTTCAGGTCAGCCCCAGCAAGCAGATCTACAAGTGCTTCTCCTGCGGGGCAGGGGGAGATGTGCTGCGCTTTGTCATGCAGACCGAGCATCTCTCCTTTGCTGAGGCCGTGCGCCACTTGGCGCGGCGATACCACATCCCTCTGCCCACTCGCCACACCGAGACACAGCCCTTGGGATCCCTTGATGAGCGGGAGCTCTCCCACCGGGAAAAGCTGCTGGAGATTTTGGCCATGGCTGCCGATTTTTATCGGCATGCCCTCCGATCCCAGCTAGGATCCGCCGCCCGCCAGTACCTGCACAGCCGCCACCTGAGCGAAGAAACTTTGCAAAAATTTCAAATCGGCTTTGCTCCCCCCGGCTGGCAATCTCTCTACGAATACTTGGTCAACCACAAGCGCCAACCGGTCAAACTTTTAGAAGAGGCTGGATTGCTGGTTCCCCGCCAGCAGGGATCCGGCCACTACGACCGCTTTCGCAACCGGATCATGCTGCCCATTTTCGATGTGCAGGGGCGGGTGATCGGGTTTGCCGGCAGAGCCTTGGGGGAGTCAGGACAGCCCAAGTACCTCAACTCTCCAGAAACAGAGCTCTTCAACAAAAGCCAGGTGGTCTATGGCCTCAACTTTGCCCGCGATGCCATTGCCAAGGCCGATCAAGTCTTGGTGGTGGAAGGCTATTTCGATGTCATCGCCCTGCATCAGGCGGGGGTTGCCTATGCCGTAGCCGCTATGGGCACCGCTTTGACGCCCCACCAGGTGAAGATCCTGCTGCGCTACACCCAATCGAAGCGACTGATTCTCAATTTTGATGCGGATCGGGCCGGTTTGAACGCCGCCAACCGAGCCATTGAAGCCGTTGAAGAACAAGCGCGGCGCGGAGAAATTGAGCTGCGCATTCTCACCCTTCCTGAGGGCAAAGATGCCGACGAGTTTTTGCGGGAGTACAAGAGCTCGGCCCCGCCGACGCGAGCGGTTTCTGAACTGCAAACCCTGATCGAGCAAGCTCCCCTGTGGCTGGATTGGCGAATTGAACAGGTGTTGGCCGGTCGGGATCTGAGCCGGGCCACCGATTTTCAGCAGGCCCGTCAAGCCCTTGTGCAACTGCTGGCCGGTTTGGGTGGACAATGGCGCTCTTTGTATTTGCACAAAGTGGCAGAATTGCTCAGCCGCGGCAACGGTCGCCTCAGTCGAGATTTGGAAGAAGACCTGCGCCGAGCCGTGCGGCAGTACCGCTGGGCCAAACCCCGGCAACCTTCCCTCAATAAGGGAGCCAAACTCTTGCAATCTGAGTCCCATCTTTTGCAGATCTTTCTGCATTTTGGCGAGTATCGCCGCGAAATTCGGCAAACTTTGCTGGAGCGGGAGCTGCAATTTAGCTTTCGCCCCCACCGCGAGTTGTGGCAGCGGATCTTGGAGCTGATCTCGGCTCAGCCGGAGCTGGAAGAGCAAGAAGAGACGTTGCTGACGGCTTTGCGCACCCTCTGTGCCCAAGATGAGCAGCTCAACGAGCGCCTCAGCCATCTGCTTTGGCTGGACGAAAACACCCGCGTAGCTCTGATGCGTCCGCAGATGGTGGTGCGGGCCGCCATTGCCAACATGGAGCTGGAAATTCGCCAGAAACGCTACCGCTATTGGACCCAACTGTGGGATCAAGCCTTTTCCGAGGGCAACACCGCCCTGGCTGCCCAGTACCAGGCCAGCATCCAGCAGGAATACCAGGCGATTCAGGCGCTGCAGCGGCAGGTGCAACTGAGCTTGGAAGACCTGTCGGAAACTGCACTGGCCGAAGATCTATAGTCATTTCGATTTAAACCTAAACCCATAACCCAATACGGGGCCAGAAGGCTTCCCTCAATAGCCCAGGCGTCTCACCCTAAACTGAACAGCACTCTAAACTGAACGACTGTAGTGGCTGATGGACGGCCTGTTGGTGCTCAAAAGGGCTTCGCTCCCCTAGCGCGAGATCAGCTCCGCTTGCAACCGCTCCCGGGCCACCTGCAAAGCCTCTGCCAATTTCTCCGGCTGTTTGCCCCCAGCTTGGGCCAAGTTGGGCCGTCCGCCGCCGCCCCCTCCGGTGAGTTTGGCAATCTCGCCGATGAAGGATCCCGCCTTCAGGCCAAGTTGCTGCACAGCAGGGCTAAAGGCAGCCACCAGGCTGACCTTGCCGGCTTCCGGCACCGATCCCAGCACCACTGCCCCTTCCCCCAGCTTGTGGAGCAGATGCTCGGCAGCGGTTTTGAGGGCCTCAGGGGTGGTGGATCCCAGCTCGGCCACCAGCACCTTGAGATCTCCGACGGCAACCGCCTGGGCCAGCAGACCTTCGGCCTGTAGCAAGGCCAACTGGCTGCGCACCTCTTCCAGTTCCTTCTGGGCAGCTTTCAGCTCCGCCTGTAGGGCGGCAACCCGCTCCGGCAGTTCCTGGGGCTTGGCTTTAAATTGAGCGCTCAGCTCCCGCACCACCCTGTCCCGTTCGTTCAGGTATTCCAGCACAGCCGGCCCGGCCACGGCCTCGATGCGGCGGATCCCAGCAGCCACTCCCGTCTCGGCGATGATCTTGAACAGGCCGATCTCGGCGGTGTTGTTGACATGGGTGCCGCCACACAGCTCCATCGACACCCCCGGAAAGTCGATCACCCGCACCTCGGCGCCGTATTTTTCCCCGAACATGGCCACGGCACCTCTGGCTTTGGCTTCGGCCAGGGGCATGATCGCCACTTGAGCAGCATGGGCCTCGGCAATCCAGGTGTTCACCAAGTTCTCGATCTGTTCCAGCTCCTCAGGGGTGACTGGCCGGGATAGGGTGAAATCAAAGCGCAGCCGGTCAAAAGCCACCAGGGATCCCGCCTGACCAATCGAGGGATCGACAATTCTTTTCAGGGCCGCCTGCAGCAGGTGGGTGGCGGTGTGGTGGGCTTGGGCGCGCCGCCGACAGGCCAGGTCGATTTGGGCTTGGACGGGATCCCCCACCCGCAGGATCCCGCGTTCCACACGGCCAAAGTGAACGAACAGATCCCCTTGCTTTTGCACATCTTCAATCCGCACCAGCAGGCCGTCCCCAGAAAGGTAGCCCCGGTCGCCAATTTGCCCGCCGGACTCGGCGTAGAAGGGCGTGCGATCCAAAACGACCTGCACTGCCTGCCCTGCCTCCACTTGGGGCACCGATTTTCCCCCGACCAGCAGGGCCTCGACCACGCCGCGGGCAGAAGATTGGCTGTACCCCAAAAACTCCGTTTGGCTGAGGAAATCCGCCAGCTCGTCCAGGGATCCCTGGGCTGTGAGGTCGATGGTTTGGTGGGCGGCGCGGGCCCGCTGCCGCTGTTTCTCCATTTCTTGTTCAAAGCCCTCCAGATCCACACTGAAGCCGTGTTCCTGGGCGATTTCTTGGGTCAGCTCCAGCGGAAAACCGTAGGTATCGAAGAGCTTGAAGGCGTCGGCGCCGGAGATCTGCTTTGGCGAGCCGCTGTCGCGACGGGAAGATTCGACGGCAGTAAACAAATCCAGCAGCAGCCGTTCCCCCCGCTCCAGGGTTTTGAGAAATTGCTCCTCCTCCCGTTGCAGCTCGGTCTTGATCAGGGTTTCTCGCTCCCGCACCTGAGGATAGGCAGCCTCGGCCAACTGAATCGCGGTCTCGATCACCGGGATGGTGAAGGGCTCGCCGATCCCCAGCAATCGCCCGTGGCGCACCATTCGCCGGATCAGCCGCCGCAGCACATAGCCCCGATCCACATTGGAAGGAAGCACCCCATCGGCAATCAAATGCATCACTGCCCGCGCGTGATCCCCGATCACCTTCAGGGAGATTTGCTGCTCCGGGTCGGCCTTGGAGTAGTTCAGCCCGGCGATCCCAGCCGCCGTTTGAATGATGGGAAAGATCAAGTCTGTCTCGTAGTTGTTGGGCACCCCCTGCAACACCTGGGCCAACCGCTCCAACCCCAGGCCGGTGTCGATGTTTTGCTTGGCCAGCGGCATCAGGTGACCTTCGCTATCCCGGTTCAGCTCCATGAACACCAGGTTGTAGATCTCCAGAAAGCGGGAGTCATCCTCCAAGTCGATCCGCTCATCCCCCAGCTCCGGCTTGAAGTCGTAGTAAATCTCAGAACAAGGGCCACAGGGGCCGGTGGGGCCGGCAGCCCAGAAATTATCCGCCTCTCCCATGCGCTGGATGCGGTGGGCCGGGATCCCTATCTCATCTCGCCAGAGGGCAAAAGCCTCCTCATCTTCGCGAAAGACGCTCACCACCAGCCGTTCCGGGGGCAGGCCGAACACCTCCGTCACCAGCTCCCAGGCCCAGGCAATGGCCTCTTTTTTGAAGTAGTCGCCAAAGCTGAAGTTGCCCAGCATCTCGAAGAAGGTGTGGTGGCGCGCCGTTCGGCCCACGTTCTCGATGTCGTTGGTGCGCACACATTTCTGGGCCGTTGTAACCCGTGGGTACTCCGGATCCCGTTGCCCCAGGAAAATGGGCTTAAAGGGCAACATGCCGGCAATGGTCAGCAGCACCGTCGGATCTTCCGGCACCAAGGAGGCGCTGGGCAACACCTGGTGGCCCCGCTGAGCGTAGAAGTCCAGAAAAGTTTGCCGAATGGCGGCACCGGAAAGCGCTGGAAACATGACAGGCGAAGATGGCTGTATTCATCAATTCTAAGTTTTCCCTCTGCAGGGCAGTCCAGCCCTTGTTGTTCTCCTCTGTTCCACCAAACCCCATCCGCCGAAAACCTAAGCGATTTGTCCGATTAACCTCAGGGCGGGCAGACGCTAAGATCAGCCTATCTGAGGCAGTTGTGCAAGATTTGTTTCTTCTTGGTCTAACCTGTATGTATCTCTCACAACTTGCCTGCCGACTTCTTGGCTCCGTCTCGGTTGTCCGGATCGCCAGCCGGTAACCCCAAACTGGTATGCCCACTTGCTACTGCCTTAACCCTGCCTGTTTGCACCCGGAAAACCCGGCGGATGCCTCTACCTGTGCCTCTTGTGGCCATCCCCTGCTGCTGCGCAATCGCTACCGGGCCTTCAAGCGCATCGGCCAGGGGGGATTTGGCTCTACCTTTTTGGCGCGGGATGAGGACATGCCCTCCAAACCTTGGCGGGTGATCAAGCAGTTGCGCCCGGTCGAGGGATCCCCGCAACTGGCCAAGCTGGCGGAGGAGCTCTTCAATCGCGAGGCCCAAGTGTTGGAGCGCCTGGGCGAGCATTCGCAGATCCCCAAGCTCTACGCCCACTTTCAGGAAGGCGGCAAGTTCTACTTGGTGCAGGAATTTATCCAGGGCACCACCCTCTCGCAAGAAATGCGTCGCAATGGGCCCTTTTCCGAAGAACAAACCCGGCAGGTGATGCAGGAGGTGCTGCTGATCCTCAGCTATGTCCACAGCCAAAACACGGTTCACCGAGACATTAAACCTGCCAACCTGATTCGTCGCAAAGAAGATGGTCGATTGGTGCTGATCGACTTTGGGGCCGTCAAGCAGCTCGGCCCGGGCCAGGATTCGGCAGAAGAGGCGACGGCCATTCGCTCGCTGGGCTTTTCTCCCCCAGAGCAAGTAGCCGGCCAGGCGGTCGGTCCCTCTAGCGATCTCTATGCCTTGGCTGCCACCTGCATCAACTTGATGACGTTGGAATCTCCGGCCAAGTTTTATAACCATGAAACGGGGCAGTGGGATTGGTCGGATTGCCTGCAGCTCAGCCCGGAATTCGACGCCATTCTGCACCGCATGTTGCAGCCGGCCATCAATCAGCGCTTTGCCACCGCCACCGAGGTCTTGCGGGCGTTGCAAGGGATCCCGGTGGAAGAGGCAGGCGGCCCGATCTCTCAGCCGATTGTGTTGCCCAGCTCTCCCCTGTCTGCCAATCCCAGCACATCGGTGATCTCCGGCTACTGGGCCAAGCGCCGCTCAGGCGGTTTCTCGCCCACACCCCTACCTCAGTTCACTGCAGGGGGAATGACAGCCAGCAGCCCGCTATCCATCCCCTCTGAGTGGGGGAGCACCACCGGTTTTACCCAACTGGGCCGAGCCAGCAGCATCACAGGCAGCGGACGGATCAAGCCGGCTACCCCACCGCGGATCCCTTCCATGGCGGGGGCCGATCTACGGGGCAAGTCCTTTGCCAACCAAAACTTGGCCGGCTATGATTTGCGCCAGGCCGATCTGCGGGGGGCCGATTTCTCAGGGGCCAACTTGCAGGGGGCGGATCTGCGCGGCATCCTCTTCAACACCCCTCAACCCTACTGGCTGCGGGTTTTGATCCAACTGTCTGGATCGGCCAAGACGTTGGGAGGGATCCTGACAGGCTTGGGGGGGCTGCTGGGCTCAGGGATCCTGGCCTTTTTGCTTGTCCGCCTGACCACGGGCAATTTGGTTTATGCGTTAGGAGCGGCCGGGATCGCCTTGGTGGTGGCCAGCTCGGTGATCTGGTCGATGGGCGGTGGGGTTCGTTTGGCTCGATACCCAGAAGAAAAGAGCAAGCGCTTTACCAACTTTTGCAAAGCGGATCTACGGGGGGCGCGGATGGACGAGAAGCTACGGAAGTTTGCCCGTCGGCAGGGAGCCATTTTAAGCTGACGCAGGGCGGATTGCGGATCTGGCGGATCTGGAATTTTGCGTTGCGATCTTTAACTTTATAGATCTTTAATAGTTCTATAGTTGTTTCAGGTTAGGATGAGACGTCTGGGCTACTGCTCGCGCCAGCGGGACGGAGTCCTATCGCGCCGGCGGGACGGAGTCCTTAGAAAAGCCTTCTGGCCCTCCGCATTCAACGCTTTGTCCTAGTTTGAATCGAAATGACCACAAAACCATAAAAGAGAAAAGTTCAAGAGCTCAAGCCATTGAAGGGGGTGGAGAGGCCCATCTGCGAAGCGATTGATTGACCTGTTCCATCAAAGCTCGGCAGGCTACGGTTTTGCCCTGTTGCCGATCCCCAGCTTGGTCGTAAAAGACAATACCATCGGCACGAGAAAGGCCCAACGCCAAGAACAACAGCTCCAAGACCCCAAAAGAAGCGGTCTCCAGCTCCGGCGCTCGATCCTTAAGCTCTGCCAGCGTGGTGTGGGCATCTTCCAGGTGGCCGAAGGCCGGGATCCACAGATGGGTCGTCGGCTGGGATCCCTCTGAGGATGAGTCGCCAGCAGCAGGATCCTCGACCACCCGCACCGTCAGCCAGCCGCCATCGGGGTAGCGCAAGGTGGTGTATTGCAGGTGATCCAGGTGTTGAGCCACCTGGGTGAGCACATCCGCCACCTGTTGCATTGCCGCCGTCGGGATCCCGTTTTGGGGAGCAGTATCCACAAGGGTTGCGGCCTGTGCTGCCAAACTAACCACCATGATTGACAACAATCCTCATTCACATCCAGAATAGATATTCGCAGCGATTGGGGCTGTAGTTCAATTGGTTAGAGCACCGCCCTGTCACGGCGGAAGTTGCGGGTTCGAGCCCCGTCAGCCCCGTACTCCTAAAACACTCTAGCTTAGTCGCTCCCCTGCAGCCTCATATCTCCAGACTGATCTGATTTCTGATGGAGACTGCTGCGCAACGCGGTCGGCCTGGGGTTTAAGCTTCGGCGGTGGGGCCACTCTAAAATGGGGCTTAGTCCAGGGGAAAAACCATGCAGTATCGCAGATTTGGGCGTACCGAGCTGCCTATGCCCGTGCTGAGCTGTGGTGGCATGCGCTATCAACACAGCTGGCAAGATACTCCTTGGTCAGGGATCCCAGCGGCAAGCCAGCAGAACCTGGAGGCGACGATTCGCCGGGCCTTGGAGGTGGGCATCAACCACATCGAAACTGCCCGCGGCTATGGCACTTCTGAAATGCAGTTGGGCCGCATTTTGCCGCTCTTTCCCCGGCAAGATCTGATTGTGCAGACGAAAATTGGCCCCAGCGCCGACCCGCAGCAGTTCCTGGCCAAGTTCGAGCAATCGATGAGCTACTTGAACCTCGATTATGTGGATCTGCTGGCCATCCACGGGTTGAACACCTGGGAAGACTTGGAACACAGCCTGCGTCCAGGGGGGTGTCTGGAGGTGTGTCAGCGCCTGGTACGGCAGGGGCGGGTGCGTTTTGTCGGCTTCTCCACCCATGGGCCGACGGAGTTGATCGTGGAAGCCATACGGTCAGGGGGCTTCGATTACGTCAACCTGCACTGGTATTTTGTCAACCAGACCAACTGGCCTGCCATTGAGGCCGCCGCTCAGCAGGATATGGGGGTATTCATCATCAGTCCCTCGGATAAGGGGGGCAAGCTTTACGATCCGCCCGCCAAGCTGGTGCAGTTGTGCCAACCCCTCAGCCCGATGGTCTTCAACGACCTGTTCTGTCTGTCCCATCCCCAGGTTCACACCCTCAGCATTGGGGCGGCCCGACCCAGCGATTTTGATGAGCACCTGCAGGCGGTGGAGTTATTGGATCGGGCTGATGAGCTGTTGCCGCCGATCCTGGCCCGCCTAGAGCAAG
The DNA here is from genome assembly GCF_047462035.1 of Synechococcus sp. R5-15. Taxonomy (NCBI): domain Bacteria; kingdom Bacillati; phylum Cyanobacteriota; class Cyanophyceae; order Synechococcales; family Synechococcaceae; genus Synechococcus; species Synechococcus sp. R5-15. Next base: position 29,382 of record NZ_JANSIK010000099.1, read on the forward strand.
CTTTGATCGAGCAGGTGGGGGAACACTACGCCAAAACTTGGCACCAGGGCCTGCCTCGCTACGACCAAACCCCCGGACAAGTGAATATCCCGTTCATTCTGCTGCTGCGCAATTTGGTCTTGGCCTATGACTTGGTGGACTATGCCAAGAGCCGTTACAACCTGTTGGGCAATGCCGGCAGTTGGCTCCCCGGCCAGCGGGCAGACAAAGTGGATGCCGAAGCCCTGCGACCTTATCTTATCCACAGCCCCCACCGCGACCGGATCCCGGCTTTGTTGCAAGAAGCCCATCGCCTGCTCTCTGGAGCTGAGGTGAAGCGCCTATCTCAGAGCTAGCTTGCTCAGGGATCCCCCCGTTTGACGGTCGAGATCCGGTGGAGAAGATGATATGGCAAGGTTTACTCTTTAACCGCAGGAAAAAAAGAGTTGTCAGCTCCCGCCAGCGGCTCCTTATCTCATTTGGGTAGCTCGTGTTAGAGTCTGAGCACTTTCGGCTATCTGAGCATGCGTTGAGACGGCTGCAGCAGCGACAAGAGATCGCAAGCCAGTGGATCGAGAGAGTTCTGAGCTGCCCTGACTACGTACAAGTGGATCCCAAAGATCCTCAGCTCAAGCAAGCCTATGGTCGAATTCCGGAGTACGGCAATCGCCTCCTGAAGATTGTTTACGATGAATCAACGGATCCTTGGACAGTGGTGACTATCTTTTTTGATCGAACAATGGGGAAAAAGCTGCCATGAGACCTTTCATCGAGTTTGATCCTGATGTGGATGCTGGATATATTCGTTTGACAACAGCTCAAGTCCAAAGCTCAGAGGAGATTGCCCCTGGGGTTGTTTTGGATTTCGACAAGGAAAATCAACTGGTTGGAGTTGAGGTTCTCTCTGTTCATCGACAAATGGATAGCGACATTAAAATGCTTCCGCAAGAGATTCAAGACTACATCGTTTTATTGAGAAACTCCGTGTTGCAAGAACAGTTACTGAGTTAGATGAGAGTCTGGCAACACTAGCCCCACCGCATCTGTAGACGCAAGAGGAGTACCATTGCGATGGCCAGCCTTTTACTGTGGCCTGTTTGGCATGGTTGTAGGTGATTGAGATAACAGTCGCCGACCTTTCGGATTGCCAACGGATGTGCCGTCACTTTTATCGGATAGGCCGCACTCTCTTGGATCTGGACGCTGCCAAAACCGTTCGGGATCAACCCACCTGGTTTGAGGCTCCATCTTAAGGTCAGGGGCAGGAACCTGTTTGCCAGCAGCCTCAATCCCCTTGGACAGAGTGCTCTCAGCCACCCAACCCCATCGCTTCAATTTGATGAATGTAGTCGGGGGGAAGCCCATGCTCTCGTGCCCCCTTCAAGATTCCTTGAAGATATCCCTCGCTTGGGATCAATGAATCATCAATGAATGAATCTCCCGCCACGTAAGTCATTGCTTCGATCACTTCACCCTCATCGCTTCGAACCTGAACCTGCTGGCGACGGTAATGACCTCCCGGAATTCCTTCATACCGATCCATCCTCTCCAGCCTATCCGAGCTGCACAGATAGGCAACTCCCCACACAACCCCAGAGGGATCCCGGACAATGTTGGCCTTGCCGGTTCCATCGTTGCCGCGCTTGTTGAACGTCAGGCGGTATCCCTGCAAACGAGCACGCCTAGCTTCCTTGAAATCAACAGCACGGTGTCCCATCTGCTGGGCATCTAGGTTACTTCCGTATGCAAAATACCACTGCTCACTCATCTCTAGTTCCCTTGGTGTCGGGTGAACCCGCCTACCCAGAGTTACACTGAGATATTGAGCACATTAGCATCACGGGATCCCGCCCTTCCATGAGCTACTTGGTTATCGACACCGAGGGCAACCCCAACCTCAAAGAAATCGCCCTTATCGACAGCAGCGGCCAGCTCATCTACCACGCCTACACCCAAGAATACTCGCCCCACCACCCCCAGCCCAAACCTTTGGCCCAAATCGTTGCTGACCTGCGGCGCTTGGCACAAGGCAAGACTCTTGTTTTCCACCATGCAGATCACGACCTAAAAATCCTTAAACAAGCCTTTGACCAAGTTAACCAAGATTGGCTTCCTAACCCCGTTTTTTGCACTTGGCTAGCTGCCAAGGAATGTTTCCCCAACCTCCCCAGCTACAGTCTAGAGTATCTTAGCAAACATCTTAGTATCCAACTGGAGAGCGGCTATTTCAACTCCAAACTGGCCCACGACGCCAGCTACGATGCCCTCTTTACCTACCACCTCTATCGCCACCTCACCCACGCTCAGCTCAAAGCCCAGAATGTTCCCAATCCTTTCGCCAACAGCAGAGTTGACAATCCCTTTCAGCATTATCCCGACGAGACCACCATCTATCAGCCTCAGTACCAGCAGCTCACTGCCACCCTACAGGACATCCAACGGGATCCCAACCACCAGAGCCGAGGGGTTGTCTTACTGGGAGAACCTGGATCCGGCAAGACCCACCTGATCATGCGGGTGGCCCAAAACCTCCTGCGCCACAACCGTCTCCTGTTTATCCCTCAGCCCACCCATCCCGACAACATCTACCACCACATCTACAGCCACACCCTGGAATCCCTGCGCGAACGGGTAGATGCCCATCACCACACCCAGCTCGACTACTTGATTGCCAAGAGCTTTGTGGAAATCTTGAAAACTTCCCACCAAACTTCAAAAAATGAGGAGCTTCTCTCTATTCTCACTGCGGATCCCCTTAATCTCTTTCATCGCCTAGGAGCAGAAGGCAGCGAGCGTCGTCGTCAGCAATGGCAAGCCATTGAAAAACTGGTTCTGCGCTGGTGGGCAGAGCAAAACTTCCTTACCGGTTCCACCGAAAACATTCTCAAGGGCATCATCAAATACTGCAGCTACAGGGATCCCAACCGCCGTCACCAGATCATCCGCTGGCTCAGCGGTACCGACCTGGATCCTGAAGAAACCAACTTGATTGGGTTGCCCCCTTGGAGTGCAGATCTGGATCGCAACACCTTTGCCCTAGAAGGGATAAAAGTCATCGGCAGGCTCTCGCTGCTTGACCGACCTCTCATTATTGTCTTTGACCAATTGGAAGCTTTGGGCCGAGAGGAAAATCGAGATATCCTTCTCAACTTTGGCGATGCCCTGAAAGAGCTTTTTACCCGTATTCCCAACAGTCTGTTTGTCCTTAATTTGTTTCCTGATCGTTGGCAACATTTCCAAACCCAATTTGACCGGGCTACCGTCGATCGCCTCTCCCAAACCGTCCTCTCCCTAGATCTCCCCTCTCTTCCCCAGCTTCAAGCCCTTCTCCAGAGCCGCCTGCCTTCAGGGATCCACCTCCAAGCTCTCTTTACCGCCGATGACCTAAGCGATATCCTCAGCCAACCCTCCATCCGCGCCATTCTCAACCGAGCCTCAGCCTACTACCGCCACTACATCAACGGGATCCCTCTCCCCCCACGGGTACAAGCTCTGCCCACTGCCAGCGACCTGCCCGCCCGCGTCCAGCGCCTCGAGACTGAGCTGCAAACCCTCAAACAACTGCTCATCCCCCTTCTTCCTGCCCAGAGTCTCCTTGCTGTAGCTCCGCCTCTCCAGCCACCCAGCCTCTCTGAGGATCCTGCCGAAGTCTTGGAACCCTACCTCCGTGATACCGAGGCCCAGCTTCGTGCCAGCTACCCCCAAGAGGCGATCATCGACAGCACAGCCGATATCGGCAAATTGCGCACCATCGGCAATGCCCTACAAGGGATCCATCCTGTCCCCATGAGCACCCTGAAGCTGGGCAAACGCAAACTTCCAGATCACCTCTATTTCTCCGCCCAGAAGCGGGTGATCGCCTTTATCCAAGTGGGTCCCAGCAGCATGTATGGACAGCTCAATAACTTCAACCAATTGGTGATTGCTCACCCTGAGCTTCAGTTTCTTTTGCTACGGGATGCCCGCCTTAAGCCTCCTTCCAAAACGGCTACCGCCACCCAAGCGGCCTTGGCCGCCCTCAACAACAGCCCCAATGGCAAGTATGCTCTGCTCACCCAAGACGACCGCATCCATCTGGAGCTTATGCACAGGATGATCACCGACATCCAAAACCGCGACCTGGAAATCGACCTGACCCAAGCCGTTCGGTATTATCTTGACCACAGGGATCCCCCCCTTATTGCCTGGATCCTGGGCCGTGATTAAGCGCTCCAGATCCGTCGAAACCCCATGTTGTTCAAGGTCGGCTCCGCATCGGGATCCAGCACCGTAAAACCGGGATCCCATATTGTCCGGCCAAGCTTGTGACCTGATTCTTAAGGCTGCCGATCAACGGAGCCAATGGCAAGGGATTGACAGCGGAGCCAAAGTACCTCAAAGTTTCCGGCATAGTGGGCTTTGTCCGGCTCAAGCCCTCCCCTGATTACTCAGTATCGGAGCGGCGGGATTTGAACCCACGACCCCCACTACCCCAAAGTGGTGCGCTACCAAGCTGCGCTACGCCCCGACGCACTTACGGGTAGAAGCCCATGAAGTGCCTAGCTAGTCTAGCATCGGATCGCGGCCAGAGTTAACCCCAAGCTGCGGGATCCCGTGGAAAACATGCTAGCTTAGTTAAGCCGTTAAGAAATCGCACGCCTGAACCACCGGGTGTCCTTACAGCCCTTTCGCGGTTTGCTGCAACAGCTCCTGAGTTCCTTGCCAATGGGGGTAGAGCGCTCTGTGCAGGTAACCGGCGGGAAGGCCGTAACTGGGATCCGTTCGGGCGGAGGCTAACCCGTAGGAGAGGAAAAACTCATGAGCGTAGTCAGTTTGCCTCAACTGTTGGAGGCAGGGGTTCACTTCGGCCACAAGGCCAGCCGCTGGAACCCGAAAATGCGGCCCTACATCTTTACCGAGCGGAACGGCATCCACATTATCGATTTGGTGCAGACGGCCCGCTATCTAAACGAAGCCTACGAGTATGTGCGGGATGCTGCTGACAGGGGTTGGCGCTTCCTGTTTGTGGGCACCAAACGGCAAGCTGCCGGGATCATCGCTCAAGAGGCTCGTCGCTGTGGCAGCTACTATGTCAACCAGCGCTGGTTGGGGGGTATGCTCACCAACTGGGCCACCATCAAAACCCGCATCGACCGCCTCAAAGAAATTGAGGAGATGGAGAGCAGTGGTCTTCTGGATCGCCTGCCCAAACAAGAGGCCAGCCGTCTGCGGCGAGAGTTGGCCAGGTTGGAAAAGTACTTAGGCGGCATTAAAACGATGCGCAAGCTCCCCGATGCGGTGATCATCGTCGATCAGCGGCGGGAGGCCAACGCCGTTCAGGAATGTATCAAGCTGAACATCCCGATCATCTCACTGCTGGACACCAACTGCGACCCCGATCTCAGCGATATCTTCATTCCCTCTAACGACGATGCCATTCGAGCGATTAAGCTGATTGTAGGCAAGTTGGCGGATGCCATCTACGAAGGGCGGCATGGGCAGCTCGACACCGTTGAAGAGGATGAGTACGACTACGAAGGGGCCATGGATCTGGACGACGACATGCTGGAGGATATGGAGGACGAAGAAGAAGGAGAAGCCGACGAAGGCTAGAGCAAGGGCAGGGATCCCGTGCAATCCGGGCACTTCCCTGCCTGTTCCCTATCCAGAGGCGTGTATTCTTGAAATCTAGGTTTACAATTCTACCGAAGCCCGCTCATTCTCACTCATATCCCGCCACATTCTTCCCGTTCTTTCATTCGAGGAGCCCTCATGAGCATTGATGCCAAACTGGTCAAAGAGCTGCGCGAAAAGACGGGCGCAGGCATGATGGACTGCAAAAAAGCCCTGGAAGATTCCGGTGGCGATATGGAGAAAGCCATCACCTGGCTGCGACAGAAAGGGTTGGCAGGGGCAGCCAAAAAGGCCAGTCGCGTCGCGGCAGAGGGGGCAGTTGACAGCTACATCCACTTCGGCAATCGAATTGGGGTGTTGGTGGAAGTGAACTGCGAGACGGACTTCGTGGCCCGCAACGAAGATTTCAAGAAATTGGTGCAAGACATCGCCAAGCAGATTGCCGCCTGCCAAAACGTAGAATACGTCAGCGTTGACCAGATCCCTGCTGAAGTGGTGGAGCGGGAAAAAGCCATTGAAATGGGCAAAGAAGATCTGGCCAATAAGCCGGAGAACATACGCGAGAAGATCGTGCAAGGTCGCATCGAAAAGCGCCTGAAAGAGTTATCCCTGTTGGATCAACCCTTTATTAAAGATTCCTCGATCACGGTGGAGGAATTGGTCAAGCAGCACATTGCCAAACTGGGGGAAAACATTCGGGTGCGGCGGTTTGTGCGCTTTGTCCTGGGAGAGGGGATCGAGAAAGAAGAAGTGGATTTTGCTGCTGAGGTTGCCGCTCAAGCCGGTCTCAAGCCGGCAGAGGCCCCCAAAGTGGAAGAGACTCCACCCGCTCCTCCTGAAGAACCTGCCCCAGAACCGGCCCCTGCTGCCGAGAGCAAGCCGGCCAAAAAAGGCTCCGCCAAGAAAAAGAAATAGCCGGTCAAGGCTGAGCTGTAGGGCCATGTCGGCGGTGCAGAGGCGTTGAAACTGCGTTATGGAGAGTGTGGGCACCTCTATGTCGGCAGTTCTATAACCACTACGCTTGGGTATCCCTTAGGGGAAAGGCTAGGTTATGCATGCAAATGTTCTGATCCTCCCGCCTTGGCAGGGTTAACTCCAGCACGCTAAGGTAGCAGACGGCCTTTTTGGATCCCGGGCATGAGTTTTATCTTGCGCAATGCGTTAATTCCCACCGCCACCGGCTACGAAACCGCAGATGTGCGAATCGAGGGGGAACGGATTGCTGCCATAGGCAGAGGGTTACCCGCAACGGGCGCAGACAGCCTGGAACTGGATGCCAGTAACCAACTCTTGCTGCCGGGCTTTGTCAATGCCCACACCCATTCTTCCGAAATGTGGCAACGAGGGATCATACCGCCCTATCCGCTGGAGCTGTGGCTGGCACAACTGCACGAGTATGCGCCGCCGGATCCGGAAAAAATCTATCTCAGCGCGCTGGGGACGGCGGTGGAAACCCTGCTGACGGGGGGCACCTCGGTGGTGGATCATCTGGTGCTGATCCCTGGCCAAGAGTTGGCCACCATTGAGGCGGCGGTACGGGCCTACCGAGAAGTCGGGATCCGCGCCTTCGTGGGCCCCTTGATCCAGGATCAGGCTCTCTCTCGGGGGTTGCCCAGCAGCTCCTCTTGGGATCGGGAGCCGGAAACCTATCCCCTCTCCACAGCAGAGGTGCTGGCCATTGTGGAAGAGGCGGTGCAGCGCTTTCACCGGCCAGAAGAGGGCATTACCCTCATGGTGGCTCCCACAGGGATCCAACTGTGCTCAGACGAGCTGTTCAAGGGCTGTGCGGAGTTAAGCCAGAAGTATGACCTACCCCGCCACGCCCACCTGTTGGAAACCCGCGCCCAGCAGATGTTGGCCCAGGAAAAGTACGGCTGTAGTGCTGTGGAGCATCTGGAGCGCTTGGGCTACCTAGACCGGAAAACTTCCTTGGCCCACTGCGTCTGGCTCAGCGATGCCGATATTGAAATCCTGGCCCGTACCGGCTCTACGGTTGTTCACAACCCCTTGAGCAACCTGCGCCTAGGCAGCGGCATTGCCCCCATCTTGAAATACCGCCGGGCAGGGGTGAACGTGGCCTTTGGCTGCGATGGATCCGCCAGCAACGATTCGCAGGATTTGCTAGAGGCCATCAAAATCGGCACCATCCTTCACAACATCACGGATCCCGACTACCGCCACTGGATTTCTCCCCGCGAGAGCATCGAGATGGCAGCCCGAGGTGGGGCAATCGGCTTGGGCCTGGGGGATCAGATGGGATCCCTGGAAGTGGGCAAGCAAGCGGATCTGGTGCTGTACGATCTCACCCAACTGTCGCTGTTGCCCCGTACCGATCCCATTGGGCTGCTGGTGTTGGGCCGGCCTACCCAGGCAGTGCATAGCGTTTGGGTGCGAGGAAAACAGGTGGTGTCCGGCGGAGCCGTGACGACGGTGGATGTGGCCAAGCTGCGGCAGGATCTGTTTGCCCACAGCACCTGGGATCCCTCCCGCCGATCCCAGCAGGTGGCACAGCTGGAGGCCCGCTACCGCCGCGTGATGGGTTTGCCGGCATAGCCATGGCAGGGATCCCTGCGGGTTCAGAGGTCGACTGGTCCAGAGCCACTGCGCAGGTGAAACGACAGGCCCTGGCCCTGGGTTTTGACAAAGTCGGCATTGCCAGCATAGAGGATCCCCCCGACTTGCGGGGCCTGCAAGCTTGGCTGGCTGCGGGCATGGCCGCCGACATGGCCGCCGACATGGCCTGGATGGCGGATCCTAGGCGAATGGATCCAAAGCAAGTGCTGCCGGGGGTGCAGTCGTTGGTCTGTGTGGCTTTGAATTACTACACCCCCATCCGCCACAGCCAGGATCCCGGCAAGGGCAAGATCTCCCGCTACGCCTGGGGGCGAGATTATCACCGCGTGTTGGGACGGCGGCTGAAGCAGCTCCACCTCTGGATGCAAGCGCAATTTCCGAACTACCGCGGTCGATGCTATGTCGATACCGGCCCGGTTGCGGAAAAGCCCTGGGCCATGCAGGCGGGCTTGGGTTGGATCGGCAAAAACAGCCTGTTGCTCACCCGCGAGTACGGCTCCTGGATTTTTCTGGGGGTCATCCTGACCACCCTTAAGCTGGTTCCTGACCAGCCCCACGCCACCCACTGCGGCACCTGCACCCGCTGCCTAGAGGCTTGCCCCACTCAGGCCATCGTCAGTCCGGGGGTGGTGGATTCCCGCCGCTGCATCGCCTATCACACCCTAGAAAGCCACGCTGAGCGGATCCCTGCAGAAATTGCCCAAAACCTGCACAACTGGGTGGCTGGCTGCGACATTTGCCAAGAGGTCTGCCCTTGGAACCAACGCTTTGCCCAACCCAGCCGGATCCCGGATTTTCAGCCTTACCCTTGGAACGTTGCCCCCGATCTCCAAGAACTGGCCCAGATGGAAGATGGGGAATTCGACCAGAAGTTTCCCGCCTCTGCCTTGCGCCGGCTCAAGGCCCACCGCCTGCGCCGCAACGCCCAAGCAGCCCTGGAAGGCAATTCCAGCTCTGCAGCTGGCAGCAACGATTTGGAAGCCCCCTCTACTTAACTTGGATACGCTTTCCTAGCAGGATCTTGCGGCCTCGAGGCCGGCGCCAGAAAATGGTGGGGCTATTGTCTCTGGGCCAGGGACGCAAGCTAACATACATGCCCTACCCTCTTTCTGAGGCCACAGTGCTGGGCCGCCATGGTCTTGCTCTCGTAGGAGCGGTTTTGCGCAAAGGACGTGTGGACTTGGTGCAGGAGTTTACCCACCGCTTTGTTTGAGCTGGATCGACTCAAACACAGTAGCCCCACCTAAAACACGGTCATTTCAAGCTAGATTAGGACACTCCCTGAACGCTCGGCGCCGCTTCCGCGACCATCCCTGGCTCCTTTCCCTCTGGGAGAGGGGACAATGCAAACAACTGTAGATTTGTACTGATAGATTTGTACTGAGATGACCTTGAGAGTTTTGGACTAGAGCTGGGTGGAGCTCTCCTAAGACTAGGTAGCCCGTAGCTGCACCGGCATAACCAAATAACAGAGCCGCATTGCCCCAAGGGGCTTCCAGATGGCCGGCTGCGTGGCGCCGTTTAGCTCCAGGCTCACCTGCTGCGTATGAAACACCCTGAGGGCATCCAGCAGGTAACGCACATTGAAGGCCAGCTCCAGGTCAGGACCAGACATCTGCACCGGCAAAGATTCCTCGCCACTGCCCACATCGGGCGCCTCGGTGCTGATGCGCAGGGTTTGGGTTGCGGCAGAAAGATTGAACTTGACGATGTCGTTTCTTTGGGCAGCAAGTACTCCCACCCGTTCCAGCGACTCAATCAAAGGCCGACGCTCCAGGGTTATCTGCCGCTCAAATTGCCTGGGAATCAGGCGGTTGTAGTCGGGATATTGGCCCTCCAAAAGGCGGCTGGTGATCCGCTGTTGGCACTGCGTTTTGCTGGCGCGAGGAGGCAGCACAAACTGCACCTGGGATCGGTCAAACCGCAATTCCACCGTAGAGGCCGCGGTCTGGGTGCCGAGGATGCGCTCCACCTCTCGCAAAGTGCGAGCGGGAATGGTGAAATCCAACCCTATTTCCCCATGAGCCGAAGCAACCGGGATCCCTTCGGCCTCCACCTGCACCATCGCCAGACGGTGCCCATCGGTGGCTGCAAACTCCAGGCAAGGGGGATCCCCCGCCAAGAGCTTGACATGCACCCCTGTGAGCACCTGCTTGGTCTCATCTCCAGAGGCCGCAAAAAGGGTTTGGCCGATCCCTTGCAACAGGCTCTCGATGGGCAGCTCCAGGGCCTGAGCTGTTGGGCTTTCCTCCCCCACAAAATCGCCATCTGCGTCGGCGGTGCAGAGCAGTATTTCCGGTAGGGTGGGGTACTCTTCAGCCGACATGCTGCGCACTTGGTACTGGCCGGCTGCCGACATGAGAATCACAGGGGCACTCTCCTGGGCTTGGCTGCTCGCGTCAAGAGTCACTGGGCCGCTGGGCAGACGGCTGACGATGTCGCTGAGCAGCTTGGCCGGCAGGGTGGTGCGACCGGATCCCCTGACCTGAGCCTCGAACTCGCTGCGAATGCACAAGTTCAAGTCAAAGGCAGTGAGGGCAACCCGTTGAGTTTCCGCATCGACCTCTACCAACACGTTGGCCAAAACGGGCAGGGCGGGGCGGCTGGCCACAGCCCGTCCAACGGAAGTGAGGTGGTGGCTGAGATCGGCTTGCTCGCAGGTGAAGCTAAAACCCTCCAGCGGCGCGTCAACAGCTTCGTTAAAGCGGCTCTCCCCACGATAGGGAGCTGCAGTCTTGCTGCTGCGCAACACCGGCGCGAACGACTCGGTTTCCGATTCTCGATCCACAGGACGCTGAGCTTGCACCATCAGGGGCACTTGAGGGCTGAACATGCACATCCTACACCGGCTGCCCCGACTGGATCCCTCCCCTTGCGGTCGAGTTTTGGAAAATTTGCCTCGCGCGTAGGACAGATCTGAAATTTCGATCCCTGCCTAATTTAATTTTTTGATCTAGTAGTAGTAGGGGCTGTGGAAACTGTGGAAAGTGATCGTCAACACCTTGCGCCATGAGCTTTTGAGCTTATTCCCCACCTGTGGAAAAACTGTGGATAACTTGGCCACTTTTCCACAGAGTATTTATACCTGTTAATAACTTGGGGGGTTTTTCCACAGGTTTTCCACAAATTTTTCAGGTTTTTCCACAGGTTTTCCACAGGCTAATGTTGTGATTTCCTGACAAATTCATAAAAATTAACACACAGTCAGTGTAGGATCCCGTAATGTAGTGAGTCCTCCCCCTAGATATGGCCAGGAACTCCATCGGAGCTTGGGCGGGCTTCGCTGGATTTCCCCAGGTTTTCCACAGGCTGTCGAAGAAAGCCTGGGATATTGCTCTGGGCTTGTCGGCCTTGCCTGGCCACCTGTGAGCTGACACGGGATTTTTGGCAAGACCCCAGAGGAGCGGGAAAGCGCTCTGCGCACCAGAAGCGGCAAAGGAGGTCAGGATGAGGATGGGACAGCGCCTGACCCAAAATTGGGCTGCTGCAGGAGCGAGTCGCAATAGGGATGCGGTCTAGAGTCCGTACCCGCGAAGGGCCAGGCGTAGGTCAACGGGATCCGTTTTGGTGATGGCGGGAGCGCAGCACGATCACGTCAGAAAGCTGGCGCAGTTGACTTTGAACCTGGGTGAGCTGTTTCTTATCACGTACATCGATACAGAGATCGATCAGGGCGGTGCGGTTGGCAAAAGTTTGTACCTTAGCATTGCGAACATTAATGCCTTGATCCGATAGACGGGAAAGAATGTCCCGCAGCACCCCAACGCGGTCGATAACCTCCAGATGCAGTTCTACCGGGTAGATCTGGGCGCTCTGCCGCAGTTGCTCTTCGTTCCATCGTACCGGCACCAGCCGTTCCCCCGAAACCTGAGCCACCCGTGGACAGTCCTGATGGTGGATACTAATACCCTTAAAGCGGGTGACCACACCCAAGATCGGATCCCCCGGCAGCGGATTACAACACTTGGCCAACTGGTGTTTCAGACCCTCCACCCCCAGAATGGGAGATTGGGATTTGATAGAACTGGGAGCCGCAGAAGCCCGTGGCAACAACAGCTTGGATCCCTCAAGCGATTCCTCCTCTGTGGGAGCAGATACTGCCGGCCTGCTGACCTCCTGCAGCCGATGGATCACCAGCGTGGGGGTTGTCTCACCATAACCCAGAGCGGCTAACAAATCCTCTACACTGGCGTAGTTGAGCTTTTCGGCCACCTTCTGCATCCGCTCTGATTTGAGCAGGGCATCAAAGCCCGTTTTGCCCAGCTCCCGCTCCAGCAAATGCCGGCCCCGCGCGATGTTTTGCTCACGATTTGAGCGCTTAAACCATTGGCGAATGCGATTGCGGGCAGAGCTGGTGGCAACGAAATTGATCCAGTCCAGGCTGGGATGGGCATTCTTGTGGGTAATGATCTGCACAATGTCGCCGTTGCGCAGGCGGGTATCCAGGGGCACGATCTTGTTGTTCACCCGCGCCCCCGCACAGTGATCCCCAACTTCGGAGTGGATGCGATAGGCGAAGTCCACCGGACAGGATCCCTGGGGCAGAGCCAGCAAGTCCCCCTTGGGCGTAAAGACGTAAACCTCGCTCTCAAACAGGTTCTCGCGAAGGGTGTCCAGATACTCCTTGTCATCTTTGAGGTCGTTTTGCCACTCCAACAGCTGTCGCAGCCAGGTGAAGCGCTCCTCGTCGGGCTTGACAGTGGTGCTGCCGGCCTCCTTGTACTTCCAGTGGGCGGCGATCCCGTACTCAGCCACGCGGTGCATCTCTTCGGTACGAATCTGCACCTCCACCGGTCGTCCCTGTAGGCCGATCACTGCCGTATGCAAAGATTGGTAACGATTGGCCTTGGGCAAGCCAATGTAGTCTTTGAAACGCCCAGGGATGGGGCGAAAGCAGTTGTGAACGACTGCCAGCACCCGATAGCACTCGCTGTTGGTATGCACGATTACCCGCACTGCCGAGAGATCGTAAATCTCGTGAAATTCTTTGTGCTGCTGCTGCATCTTGCGATAGATGCTGTACAAATGTTTGGGCCGTCCGCTGATCTCAAAGCGTTCTAGTCCCGCTTGAAGAAGGTTCTGCCGCAGCTCTTCGATAAAAGCTTGGATCTCGGCCTCTCGCTCGGCGCGCTTGGCGTTGACCAATTCCTGAATCTTCCGGTAAGCCTCGTAGTCCAGATACTTAAAAGCCAAGTCTTCCAGTTCCCATTTGAAATGCCAGATCCCCAGCCGGTTGGCCAAAGGGGCGAAAATTTCCATGGTTTCGGCTGCAATTTGCCGTTGCTTACTGGGGGAGAGATACTGCAGCGTGCGCATGTTGTGTAAGCGATCCGCCAGCTTGACCACGATGACTCGAATATCTTTGGCCATGGCCACAAACATGCGGCGGAAATTTTCCGCTTGCTGCTCGGTTTTGCTGGAGAAATTGAACTTAGAGAGTTTGGTAACTCCTTCTACCAGTAGGCGAACTTCAGAGCCGAATTCAGCTTCCAGGGCTTCTGGGGTAACTTCTGTATCCTCAATAACATCGTGCAAAAGGCCCGCTGCCACCGTCACCGCATCTCCCCCCAGCTCCCGCAGGAGAGTGGCCACGGCTACCGGATGGGCAATGTAGGGATCCCCCGATTTGCGTTTTTGGCCCTGATGCAAACAGTAAGAAAACTCAAAGGCACGGCGCAGCAGATCGGCTTCTTCAGCCGTGTAGGGCCGCAACCCATCGCCGGGATCCTCGGCACCGGAAAGCAGAGCACGCAGCCACCCTGGCACCTCAAAACCGAGGCTATTCAGGTCGAGACCTCTATCTGAGGTGGCAATGACAGCCGTCTGACCCATGCGAACCCGGCGAAAAGGGATGTTTAATTACTGACTATAGTTCATCCAGCTTAGCCGCCGACAGATTAGAGGAGGAAAAAACGGCTGGAATAAAAAGAGGCATTGGCTGTCTGCCAACGCCGACCGCTTGCCATCCTCGGCAGATCGAGGCTTAGTCTTCGCTCCACTCCTCGCAGTTGCCGATCAAATCGCAGAGGGGATCCGAGGGGCAGTAGTCTTGCAACTCCAGCTCTTGGGCAATCGCCTGCCACTCCCGCTGCGGGAAAAAGGGTTGCAGGTGGGCAATGGCTGCAGAGCGGCGTAAGACCCCCTGCTGAATGAGGCGACGAGCTTCCTCCTGGATGGCCTCAACCGCATAGTGGGTGGCTTGTAAAGTGGGCATAGCTTAACCTACACGTGGAATGGATGGGACGCACCGAAGGGTCAGGGAAAATCTTGCCTCGCTACCCCCATCATAGAACTGGGTCTCGTTTCGTAGCAAGAGATACAAGTTTGTATTGCAGGCAACCTTAAGGCCCGCTTAAAAGCCCAAGCCATCGGCTCCTGCGGTCACTATGCCTTTTTCTGGGTTCAGAGTGACGATAGATCCATCCCGGATTAAGCGGGTAGCATCCTTGACCCCCACCAGCACCGGCACCCCCAGCCGCAGGCCAATGACCGCCGCATGAGAGGAGGCTCCCTCTTCTTCGGTAATCACGCCGGCTGCCTGTTTGATGGCCTCCACATAGTTGGCGTCGGTGGATTGGGCAACCAAAATGTCTCCGGCGGTGATTTTGCCGGCATCGAGGCTGGATCTCAAGATGCGGGCCGGGCCGCTGACAATGCCTTTGCCAAACCCTTTGCCTTGAGCCACCACCGCTTTCACCACATCCACCTTGATCAGATCGGTGGATCCCGCAACGCCTGGCAGGGTTCCTGCACTGAGCACCACCAAGTCGCCATCCTTGAGCAAGCCATCTTCCTGAGCCAAGCTGATGGCCGCTTGAAAGGTCTGGCGGGTGGTGGCCAAATCCATAACCAACAGCGGATGTACCCCCCAAACCAACTGCAGCCGCCGTGCCACTTCCACATGGGGGGTTACGGCTAGGATGGGAGTGCGGGGGCGAAACTTAGAGACATTGCGAGCAGTAGCCCCTGTTTTGGTCAGGGTCATCACGGCTACAGCATCCAACTCTTGGGCGATCTCCCCCACGGCGCGGCTGATCGAGTCGGTGATCAGGGTTTTGGGCCGCATTCCAGCAGGACTGTTGCCGTTGTTTTGGCTCAGCTCCTGCATGGCAAGGGCGCGAAGGCGTTGTCGTCGGTCGGCGGAGGTCAGGTCAAAGTAATCGCGCTCGGTGCGCACGGCAATGCGGGCCATGGTGGCAACGGCCTCGACAGGGTATTTGCCCACAGCCGTCTCGTTGGAGAGCATGACGGCATCGGTGCCATCCAAAATGGCGTTGGCCACATCGGAGATCTCGGCACGGGTGGGTCGGGGGCTGTGCACCATGCTGTCCAGCATTTGGGTGGCCGTAATTACCGGGATCCCCAGGGAGTTGGCCAGGGCGATCACCCGCTTCTGCAGGATCGGCACCTCTTCCGCAGGCAGCTCTACCCCCAGATCTCCCCGCGCCACCATCACACCGTCGCTGAGGGCCAAAATCTGGGGCAGCTGTTCAATGGCCTCGTGTTTCTCGATCTTGACGATGATGGGTACCCGCTTGTCGGCTGAGCCCGAAGAAGGCCGTTTGGCAGAGGCGATGAGCTCCCGCAGCTCCAGCACATCAGAGGGATCCCGCACAAAGCTGAGGGCCACCCAATCCACCCCTTGGTTGAGGCCGAAGTAGAGATCTTCTTTATCCTTTGGGGTCACGGCGCGGATGCTCAGGCGCACACCGGGGAAATTGACCCCCTTGTTGTTGGAGAGGGTACCCCCGACAATGGTGCGGCAGAAGAGTTCGCCCGCTTCCGGATCCACGGCTTCCACCCGCATCTCCACTCGACCGTCGTCGATGAGGATCGTCGCTCCTTCGGGCACTTCTTGGGCCAGCTTGTCGTAGGTGACCCAGCTGCGCTCTTGGGATCCCAAGACAGGTTTGCTGGTCAACACAAAGGGATCCCCTGCCTTGAGGGTGATCGAGCCTTCGGCGAACTTGCCCAGGCGGATTTTGGGCCCCTGCAGGTCTTGCAAAATGGCGACCTGGATGCCCAGATCCATCGCGGTTTGGCGGATCAGGCGAATGCTGCGGCGGTGTAGCTCGTGATCCCCATGGGAGAAGTTCAGGCGAAGGGTGGTTGCCCCTTGCAGGATCATCTCCCTGAGAATGGCTGGATTTGAGCTGGCAGGGCCGATGGTGGCAACAATTTTGGTGCGTCGAAAAGAATCCCTCAAATGCATGTCCACTGTTCCCAAGGGAGAGCAGCCCAGATCCTTCCCCCACATAGGGATCTCTCTGATTACGATAACCCGTTATGTCTTTTTTGAGGCACCGCTTTTTTAAAATCCCCAGCGAGAGAGGATGGGAAAATAGGCAAAGCAGAGTGTAGAGATCCATCTGGAGTCGAGCGATGCCGGTTGCCCCCGAATACGCCTTCCCCTTCGAGCACCATCAGAAGTTCTCTCTCGACAACCCCACCATCTCCAGCCCAGGGGTTTCCAAGCGGGAATACATAGCCAGCAGAGTACTGCAGGGTATCGTGAGCAATCCCCAGACTCCTGTTGGCGATTTGTCTCCTGAGCAACGACAGGCTTTGGTCTATACGGCGGTGTTGTTGGCAGATGATTTGTTGGCGGCCCTCGGCGCTCAGTAGAGAGGTTCTTGAGATTGCAGCGCACCCTCTTGGGGTGAGGTTTAGGCCGAGGTTGACCGTTCGCGGCGGGGGGCCGTAGGCTCTGCTACTACATACGCCGCAGCCGTTGAGTCAACTCTTCCCCCAAGCGCATCCATTTTGCTATCTCTTCGGGATTCACCTGTCGGTCATTCTGCCAGAGAATGAGGTGGGCGCCAGCTCCTTCGGCGCAATAGTTGGGATGCTGCTCCCAAAAACCAAGGACGCCAGGATGGAACCGCAGCCGAACTTGGGCTTCATTCTCTCCTCGCAAGAGATAGCTCCGGGAGAACTTAGGGTGGCTCTCGAAATTGATATCTTGCATGCCAAAAGCTTTGGCGATGCCATGGAAAAGGGCATTTTCGGGGTGCAGCCGAAAACGGGGCAGATGAAGATCCTCGTGATAGGCGTAGAAGACGGACTGGCGATAAGTGCTAGAACTCTTGCCCCTGCCGCGGGTGTATTGGTAATCAAAAACGGTAATCTCAGTGCCATCGATCAGCCGCTTGGACATCGAATTATAGAAACGCCGCCCATGGCCTCGTTCAAACAGTCCAAAGCCTGCTTGCAACAAGCGAGATCGAATCTCTTCAGGCAACTGGGCAGAAAAGCGCATTCCTAGCTGTGCAGCTACCCGCTCCAGAGCTTCTCGACGTTTCTTGTCTTGATAAAAGGCCAGGGCTAACATCCCGACCGCCAGAGCTAAAAACAGGATAAAAATAAGCCACTCCATACCGTCTCCCTCGGCTTAGCCACTGCAGTGCCCATCCCCACAATACCTGAGCAGATTTCCAAAAGGATCCCTGCCTTCGACCATTCAGCCGAGCGGTCTCCTCTTGTCTTTTGTAGAGAAGTGACCCAATACAGCTGAGTGTGTCAAAGTTTGACGAAATTGTAGGGAGCGGTGAAGTTGTTGTAGCGAATGCGCAGCCGCCCCTGGAAGGTCTGGTCTAGCTCCTCTACTTTTTGGGCAAAAACCGGCTCATCTTCCCAATTGATCAAAAACGAGCCGTTGTAGGCCATGTTTTCGGTGAGCAGATCTCCTTCTACGCGGTCGCTGGCCAAGGGGCTGAGGGCTGCTGTAAAGGTCTGGGCAATGCGCTGACGTCGCTCCTCTAAGAGCTGCTCCAGAGCCCGTCCGATCTCGACTACCGCGTCCAGCCCCAGAGGAGCGCCGGCCATTTCGTCTCGCCGAGCTTTGAGGGCAGGGTTTTCCTCTAGCCCCAGCTTGAGCTCCTGCTCGGGATCCCAGAAGACTTTGACTCCCACCTCCCGCTTGCCCTCCAGGCGCTCCAGCAGAGCCAGCAGATCCGCCAAGCGGGGCTGCACCAAGTCCCGTTCCACCTGCTCCCAGCCGCTCACCACCAGGCCAAATTGCAGAGGCAGCAGAGCCCGGTGTCCCTCGTTCATCACTTTTTCCAGCACGGCCTCATGGGCGAGCAAGTTGGCCCGGCTGGCCAGGTAGCGCTCCTGTCGAGCCTGGGAGTACAAGAAGGCCAGGGATCCCAGCCCATGAACCTGCACCGGCTGCTTGTCCAGCCCCACCACACTCAGATGACGCGGGCCAGGGGCAGCGACGATCCCGTAGAGGTAGAGGGCGCTATGGGGATTTGCCGTTGGCATTGCTGCGGGCATCTCCGATCAGCCACGTGAGGTTGGACTCTTCGGTGTCGATGGCATTGCCATCCGAGGAAATGCAGTAGCGACCCATCACCATCTGGTGGCGTAGGGTCACGCCTGCCGCAATCTGGGTGTAGTTAAAAATCAAGCTGCCATCCAGCGTACACCCTTCATTCAACACACATCCGTAGCCAATTGCCGTGGGGCCGATGAGTTTGACCCCGTCCGCCAAATAGCTGCTGGCCCCGATGTAGACCGGTGGCTCGATGTGGATGCGATCCCAGTTGGCGCGGATGTTGATCCCCGTCCATACGCCGGGTTGAATCTGGATCCCGGGCACCTTGACTCCCTTGATCTCGCCGCGCAGCACTTTTTGCACCGCCAGCCAGTAGTCGTGGGTGCGGCCAATGTCCACCCACTGAAAGTCAGCCGTGATCCCATAAAAGGGGGCACCCGCTTTCACCAAGGCCGGGAAGAGATCGCTGCCGATGTCGTAGGGGCAGCCAGGGGGAATGTAGTCGAACACTTCCGGCTCGAAAACATAGATGCCGGTGTTGATGGTGTGGCCGAGGGCCTCTTCCCGCCTAGGCTTTTCTTGGAAAGCAGTGATGCGACCCGTCTCGTCGGTGACTACCACCCCATAGCTGGAGACCTGGCTGGGATCCACCTGCCGCAGGACCACAGTGGCCAGCGCTCCCTTGGATTTGTGGAAGTTGACGATCTGCGTGAGGTTCAGGTCGATCAGGGCATCCCCACAGAGCACCACAAAGGTGCTGTCGAAAAATCCGGAGAAATCCTGGATCTTGCGCATACCGCCAGCGGAGCCCAGAGGTTCGGCCACCGGCTGGCCGTTCTCAAAATGGCCTTCGAAGGAAAAGCCGATGTGAACCCCCCATTGCTGCCCATCTCGAAAGTAGTCTTCGATTTGGTGGGCCAAGTGGCTGGTGTTGACCATGATCTGGTCGAAGCCGTGTTCCCGCAGCAGCTCCACCAAAAATTCCATGACAGGCTTGTGCAAAATGGGGATCATCGGCTTCGGCATCATGTAGGTGATGGGCCGTACCCGCGTGCCTTTGCCTGCTGCCAGGATCATGGCTTTCATGCCGTCGTCACTCCTCCGGGCTAACCGTGCTCTGACTTTATCATCCCAGGATCGGCATTCCAGAGAACCGGCGGGGCTTTCAAGAGGCTGGGGAATCGCTGCTGGGATTCCGATCCCCTACAATCGAGGGGGTCTGCTCTTCTGGGAGAACCCGCCCGCCTCTGGGCATTTCGCCAAGGGTTTCCCCTGAGCCCCTCGTTTTGCCCCGTCTCTCCTGAGAGTTCCACCCGGCAGACGGGGATCCCAGCATTCTTACATTGATTGCTCCTGGCCCAAGATTCAGACGGATGTATCAGAACAAATGTAGTAGATCCTGAAAAAGATGCTGGATGGCCGTCCCGACAGCCCACCCATCACGATTGCCCTGGCCAAGGGGGCCTTGCTGCCTGAGGCCATTCAATGCCTGCAGCAGGTGGGGATCGATTTCAGCCGTTTTTTGGATCCCGGCAATCGCCTGCTGCGGATTGAATCCCCCACCCGGCTGAACGGACAACGCTACGAAGCGCTGCTGGTGCGCACTCACGATGTGCCGGTGTACGTGGAGTACGGGCAGGCGCAGTTGGGCATTGTCGGCTACGACGTCTTGCGGGAGCGCTATGCCGGCACCGAAGCGCGGGTGGCCCACCTGTTGGATCTCCAATTTGGCCACTGTCGCATGTCGGTGGCCCTTCCCCAAGATAGCCCCTACCACTCGGCAGCTCAGTTGCCTGCTCATGCCCGCGTGGCTTCTAAGTTTGTCGGCTGCGCCCGGGAGTATTTTGACCGCCTGGATTTGCCGGTGGAGCTTATCTCTCTCTATGGTTCGGTGGAGTTGGCCCCCCTCACCGGCATGGCCGATGCCATCGTCGACTTGGTAGCCACAGGGCGCACCCTGAGGGAAAACGGCCTGATTGAGCGAGACTGCCTATTCGAGAGTACAGCTCGCCTGATTGCCCATCCCATCAGCTACCGTGTCAACCAACAGCCTATCCGCGAGTTGATCACCCAGATTCGGGAACGCTGGCTGGGATCCCTGTTGGTGGGTGGCTAATTTTGAGGCACTTCCTCTGAGGGGGATCACGATTGCGTACAATGGGGGCATTCGGGCTTATTTCCCCCAGCAGCGTTCAGATTCAAAAAAGGTTTTTCGAGGTTGATTATGCGGTACCGTCCACTGCTCGCCATCCTGTTGGCGCTTTGTTTGAGCGTCTTTGCTGTTCCGGCTAAGGCTGCCAAGGCGCCGCTGACCTATGACCAGATCCGCAACACCGGCAAGGCCGCCATTTGCCCTTCGGTCTCGGACAACGCCCGGGGCCGTATCGAAGTGCCTAGGGGGGGATCCCTGAAGCTGACGGATGTCTGCTTCCAGCCGGTGCAAATTGAGGTGGAAGAGGAAAAGCGGAACGGCGAGAAAGAGTTCATCAAGGCCAAAAACATCATGATCTCAGCGGCCACTCTGGGGCCGATTAAAGCTGAGGTGACTCCCAAAGACGGTGCGCTGGAGCTCAAAGTGGTGGATGGGATCACCTTTCAGCCGACCACCGGCCAAATGCCCCGCCGCGAGCTGGTGCCGTTTCTGTTTAGCGTGAAAGACTTGGTCGCCACTGCCCAGGGCTCCGCCATTGACCCTTCGACCGATTTTGAAGGGGAGTTCTTGGTGCCCGGCTATCACAGCAGCACCTTCCTCGACCCGCGCGGGCGGGGATCCAACACCGGCTACGACACTGCGGTAGGTCTACAGGCTGCCAAAGATGATTTTGCCACCAACCGCAAGGTGGACGAGGTTTCCCAGGGGAAAATGTCCCTGCGGATTGCTCGCGTGGATCCCAGCACTGGCGAAATGGCGGGATCCTTTGTTAGCATTCAGCCTTCCAGCACCGAGCAAGGGGCGATGAAACCCCACACTGTTCGCATTCAAGGCCTGTTTTACGCCCGCCTGGCGGGAGAGTCTTGAAAGCGCCTGAGGGCAGAGAATAACCCGCCTCAAACCAGGATGGGCAGGGATCCCGGAGATCTCCGCCCGTTTCTGTTGGCTATGTTCTCTGTCCAGGTTGGCCCCTTTTGCCTGTTGGGGAAGTGTGCAGCGATAAAGTCTGGGCCAGATGCCGCCACAGGTTCATTTGCAGATGGCCGATGGATGCCACTAACCTGCCTTTTATGTTGACTCTGGACCCAAGGGGACTCTCAATCTGGACTCAAGGAAGCCCTTTGTGAGTTCCGCTTCAGCCAGTACCGCCACCAGTGCGGATCCGAGTTCTGCTGCGCTCGCTACCCCAAACTGAGCCACTTTGCCGCAAGATGAGGTTCAGGGCAAAGAGGGAAGTGATGGCCAACTACGACTGGATTCTGATCGGCGGTGGGATTACCGGGGCAGCCCTAAGCTATGAACTGGCCCGCCAGGGGGGATCCGTTCTGCTGATGGAGAAAGATGGAGTGCTGAACGGAGCAACCCGCTACAGCTACGGGGGCTTGGCCCATTGGGCGGGCAAAACGCCGCTGCTCAAAGCTCTGGGGGAAGAAGGGATCCAACGCTACCGCACCCTGTCAGAAGAGCTGGAGGCAGATATTCAATTTCGCGAGCTGGATCTGCTCATGCCCATTGCCCCCGGCTACGATGCAGAGGCCGTTGAGGCGGATCTGGCCGACTGTCGCATCCCACCCCGGCGGATTTCGGTGGCGGCAGCCTGCGAGCTGGAGCCGCTGCTGGATCCGGCCGCTCTGGAAGTAGTCCTCTGGGCTCGGCATGGCCACATCAACCCCTTGTTGACGGCGCTGGCCTTTCAAAAAGCCTTTCAACGATTGGGGGGATCCCTCTTGATCGCAACAGCAACGGCCCTGCGGCGGCAGGGAGCGCGCATCACGGGCGTAGAGTCCGGAGCCGACTGCTACGGAGCAGGCCAGGTGGTGGTGTGCGCCGGCGGCTGGACACGGGCTCTGTTGCGCCAAGCGGGAATCCGGGTGCCCATCTACTACACCCATGCCGAATCCCTGGAGCTGGAGCCCTCGGATTTGCAATTGAAAGCGTTGGTGATGAGCGTGCCCGTGCAACGCTTGGAACTGGAACGACAAGCCGCCCATCCCGATCGGGATCCCCTTTGGGACGAGCCAGGGCACGAGCTTTGCCCGCCGATTCTGGATGCCGGGATCCTGCAATTTGTAGATGGCAGCATTCGCATGGGCCAGATCAGCCGGGTATTGACGGATCCCCATGCCGAGGTGGATGCAGCCGCCAGCGAAGCCCAGATCCGGGCACAAGCCGGTCGCTACCTGCCCAAGTTGGCCCACCTGCCTGGACGGTGGTATCACTGCTTGGTGGCCTTCAGCGCTGATCACCAGCCTCTGGTGGGATCCCTGCCCGGCTGGGAAGGCTTACAACTGTTTTCCGGCTTCAGCAATCCCCTGCCCATCCTGCCCGCTTTGGCCCGTCGCTTCGCCCAACAAGCCTATGGACAAGCGGATGAATGGATCCCTGCTCTGTCGCCGGCGCGGTTTGCCCAGGTTTTGAGTTGATGCCTTGCCTATTCTCGATGACCATCGCCAACAAGTCTGGAATACGGCTATCCCGTCTGCAGCATAATGAAAGCCGGAAGTTCTCTGCGTCGGATCTATGCCCAACAGCTTGCCCAGCTCCGTCGATCTCAGCCAGAAGCGCATTTTGCTCACAGGGGGCAGCGGCTTTTTGGGCAAACATGTGCTGCAACAGTTGCAGGTGCTGGGGGTAAAGCCGGAGCAGGTGCGCATCCCGCGCTCCCGCACCCAGGATCTGCGCCGTTGGGAAGTCTGCCAAGAGGTGGTGCAAGGGCAAGATATCGTCATCCATTTGGCCGCCCACGTGGGTGGCATCGGCCTCAACCAAGCCAAGCCGGCAGAACTCTTCTACGACAACCTCATCATGGGATCCCAGCTCATCCACGCCGCCTACCTGGCCGGGGTGGAGAAGTTTGTCTGCGTGGGCACCATCTGCGCCTATCCCAAGTTCACCCCCGTTCCCTTCAAGGAAGAGGATCTCTGGAACGGCTACCCAGAGGAGACCAACGCCCCCTACGGCATCGCCAAGAAAGCCCTGCTGGTGCAGCTGCAGGCCTACCGGCAGCAGTACGGCTTCAACGGCATCTACCTCCTGCCGGTGAACCTCTACGGCCCCATGGACAACTTCGACCCCGAAAGCTCCCACGTCATCCCAGCCTTGATCCGCAAAGTGCACGAAGCGCAGCAACGGGGCCAAAACTACGTCGAAGTGTGGGGGGATGGCAGCCCCACCCGCGAGTTTTTCTACGCTGAAGATGCGGCCCGCGGCATTGTCATGGCCACCCAGCTTTACGACGGGGCGGATCCCTTGAACCTGGGCACCGGTGAAGAGATCTCCATCCGGGATCTGATTGCCCTCATCTGCGAGCTGATGGAGTTCCGGGGAGAGATCCGCTGGCAAACGGACAAGCCCAATGGCCAACCCCGCCGCTGTCTGGATGTCTCCAAGGCCCGAGAGAGGATGGGTTTTGTGGCCAAAGTCGGCTTGCGGGAAGGGCTGCAGCGCACCATCGACTGGTACCGCCGCCACGCCTGCTCTGGGCAAAGCTAGGCAACCCCTTGGCTCTCCAGCCGGCCATCCTCCATGTGCAGCACCCGATCCGCGATGTCCAGGATGCGGTTGTCGTGGGTCACCATGAGGATGGTGCAGCCCTGCTCCCGCGCCAGCTTCTCCATCAGGGTCACCACCTCGCGGCCCGACTTACTATCTAGGGCTGCCGTGGGCTCGTCCGCCAGCACCAGCTTGGGATGGCTAACCAAGGCGCGGGCAATGGCCACCCGCTGCTTTTGTCCGCCGGAAAGCTGTTCCGGGTAGTAGTGGACGCGACCCCCCAGGCCCACCGCCGCCAGCATTGCTTCCGCTCGCTGCTGGGCTTCCTGAGGAGAGAGGCCGTTGTGCAGCTCCAGGGCCATGCGCACGTTTTGGGCTGCCGTCAGGGATCGCAGCAGGTTATGGGCCTGGAAAATGTACCCGACCTGGCGGCGGATTTGAATGAGAGTACTGGGCTGAGCTCCCCGCAGCTCCTGTCCCAACACCCGCAAGCTGCCCTCCTGCACCGAGCGCAAGGCCCCCAGCAGCGTCAGCAGGGTGGTTTTGCCGGAGCCGGAAGGGCCAGTCAGCAGCACGATCTCCCCTGGCTGCAGGGCAAAGCTAATGTCGAAGAGAATCTGCTTGCGCAGGGATCCCTCGCCGAAATAGTGGTTTACACCTTCGGCTTTCACCACTGGCTCAACGGCATTCTGGGCAGAAGCAAGGGCAGCTTGATCGAGAAGAGGAGTCAGCATAGGAAACTCAAAATCTCAAAACTTTGCGTTGACAACTCATTGACCACTTAGGCCGTCATTTGGAGCGTTGAGATGAGACCATTTAGAAACCTTTGGCCGGAGAGCGTTGATGAGGATCCCAGAAGTTTTTAGACAGCCTAGCTCAAACCCTTCACCATCCATCCGATCCCCTTTGGCAGACTATTGACTTACCAACGCCCCGGCGCCCTGCCCACAGCCAAAACTCTAGAAAATGTCGGCAGGATCGGCTGCCCGCAGCCGTCGCACGGCAATCGCTCCTGAGATGAAACACATGCTCACCGCCAGCCCCAGCACCAGCACTGCCCGGTTGAAGGTCATGGCAATAGGCAGCAACGTGGCATTGGCCGTCAAATCGTAGAGCAAAACCGACAGGGCAAAGGCAGGAATGTACCCCAAGCCGGCCAGCAGGAGCGCCTCCTGAAATACCACCCCCAGCAGGTAGGTATCGGTATAGCCCATGGCTTTGAGAGTGGCATATTCCGCCAGGTGATCCGACACATCGGTGTAGAGAATTTGATAGACAATCACAATGCCGACAATAAAGCCCATGCCCACCCCCAGGCCGAAAATAAAGCCGATGGCTGTGCCCTCTTCCCAGTAGGTTTGCTCCATATCGATAAACTCCGCCCGTGAGAGCACCCGCACATCTTCCGGCAGCAAAGCCCGCATCTGCCGCACCAAGGGATCCGGATCCACACCCGGCTGGAGTTGCACCACGCCGATATCCACTAGGCCGCGCCCCCGCTGCGGAAAAATGCGCAGGAAATTGAGATCGCTGGTGAGAATGGTGCCGTCGGCTCCAAAGGTGGCCCCCATCTCAAACAGGCCCCCCACCTGGACGCGGCGGTTTCCCACCTCAGTAACCACCTCTCGCCCGGACTCAAACCACTCTGGGATGGGGCCAAACTCGCTGCGGGAGCGGCGGTCAAAAAGCACCACGTCCGCCTTTTTGATCTCTTCCAGCTTGTCCGGCGTCAGTTCCGGCAAGTCCAACAGATCAGCCGAGGGATCCACTCCTACCACAAAAATGCTGCGGGTACGGCGGGTCTCTGGGTTTTTCCAGAGGGCAAAGCCCACATAGACAGGCGAGATGGCCCGCACCCCCTCAAAGCCCAAAGCCTGATAGAGTCGCCGCTGGGAGAAGGTGTTCATGGCAATCAGGGCGTTGGACTGAGGGCTGACCAGGAAGATCTCTCCCTTCAGGGCCACGTGGAAGCGGATGGCACTTTCCAGCAGGCTGTCTTGGAAGCCCAACTGCATGAACATCAAGATGCAAGCAAAGGCAATGCCCGCCAGGGCCACCAGCAGGCGGATCTTCTCCCGCGTCAACTGCAGCCAGGCCAACGGGATCCGATGGGCGATAAAAGCCACACTGAACAGGCTGTACATGGGCTGAGCCTACCCCTCGACATCGATGGCCACATTCACCTGCAGGTTGGTCAGGCCAGCCACGCGGGCGCTGCTCTCCGGATCCAGGCGGATATACACCTCTACTACACGGGCATCCACATCGGCAGCTGGGTCGGTGTTGAGCACATCTTTCTTGCCAATCTGCAGGCCTACCCGCTCCACTCGGCCCTGCAGGGTTTCTGGCAGAGCGCGGTTGCTAATGGTGGCCTGCTGGCCTGGCCGAACCCGCAAGATGTCTGTTTCGTAGACCTCGGCCACCACCATCATTTGGTCAGTGTTGCCCAGCTCGAGAATGCCCTCGCCGGCGGGGATGACCTCTCCAGGGCGGGTGTGGATCTTGAGCACCTGTCCAGCACGGGGAGCGCGGATGAGGGTGCGCTCTAGGCGAGCTTCTGCCAGTTCCAGATTGCGGGCCAGGGATCCCAGTTGGACTTGGGCTTGGGCCAGACTCAGTCCCGCCTCGGCAGCTTGGACTTGGGCTTGGGCATTGAGCAGATCCCGCTCACGGGCCAGGCGCAGTTGGCTCAGGGTGGCTTCGGCAGCCCGCAAGTCCTCCTGTCGTTGCCGCACCAGCAGCCGGCGTTGATCCAGCTCTTGTTGCGAGATTGCTCCTTCCTGCCAGAGCTCCTGAAAGCGGGCCAGATTGGCCTCGGCATCGGCCAGTTCTGCCCGGATACGTTCCACCACCGCTTCCTGGGAGCGGATTTGCATCTGTTGCGGCTCGTCCAGACGGCTGAGGCGGGTGCGTGCCTCTTGGATTTGGGCCTGACTGAAACGGGTCTCGGCCTGCAACCGGGCGCGGGCCTCTTGAAGTTGGGCGGCAGCGTACTCTCGCTCCGCCAACCGCTCGGCGTAGCTTTCCAAGCGGGCTAGCACTTGGCCTGCCACCACGCGATCCCCCTCGGCCACCAGCAGCTCTCCCAGCCGTTCTCCGGGGGAACCGGCAATGCGCAGCACTTCCCCCTCCGGCTCCAGGCGACCCAAAGCACCAACTTGCGGAGGCAGCCGCATTTCCACCGTTGCCTCTGCACTTCCCGATACCGACTGTGTGGCTCCCTGTTGGCTCAATCCCAGCCATGCCAGACCGGCACAACCAAGCAGCCCGACTCCTGCCAGCGACCAAAGCGCTCGTGGGTTCATGGCCTTTTACCCGCTGTGGCTTTGCAGACGACAAACGCCGCCTCTTTTTCTTAAATAAGTGTAAAGTTTTTGGGATGAAAATGTCCAGCTGTATTCTGTGTTGCTTGTGCTCACCGTATTTTCACCCCCTGTGGGTTCCCCAAGGTGCCGGCAGATCACGGCAACCGGTGGGGCGCAGCCTACCTAGCTCTGGGGATTCCTGATATGATGTGGCCTGTTCGAACCTGTTTGTAGTCAGCAGAACGCAGTCCTTTTTTTGGAGTGTGGCGGTTTTAGGAGTGGGGTGGAGTTGCGATGGTGGAAACAGTTGGAGGAGGGGATCCCATCCCGCCGTTGCCGGTTCGGTCTCAGCCTCCGCCCCTGCATTTGGATCCCCTAGATCCCTTGCTTTCCACCTATCACTTTGTGGGCATTGGTGGAGTGGGGATGTCGGCCCTGGCCTATATCCTGGCTAAACAAGGGTTTCGCGTTTCCGGATCCGACATTGTCGCCAATGGCCGTACCCGCCGCCTGGAAGCTTTGGGGGTGCGCTTCTTTCAGGGCCACAGCTTGGAGGGGTTGGTCGGGGATCCCCAGGTGGTCTATTCCAGCGCCATTCGCCCCACCAATCCAGAATTGGCCGCTGCCCTGGGCAAAGGATTGACGGTTTGGCACCGGGCAGACTTGTTGGCGGCTCTGTTTAACCGTCGCTCTGGCATTGGGGTGGCCGGCACTCACGGCAAAACCACCACCAGCAGCATGATCGGCTATGTGTTGCTCTCGGCGGGCTGGGATCCCACCTTGATTATCGGCGGGGAAGTGGATGCCTGGGATGGCAATGCCCGTCTGGGCAAGGGGGAGTATTGGGTGGCCGAGGTGGATGAGTCGGATGGATCCCTGGTGCGGCTCTATCCCAAGATTGGGGTGATCACCAACATTGAGCTGGATCACCCCGATCACTACGCCGATTTGGGGCAGGTGATCCGGGCTTTTCAACAGTATGGGCAGCAAAGCCAAACCCTGGTGGCCTGTCTGGACTGTCCCAACGTGGCGGCTCACCTGAGGGTGGATGTGGGCTACAGCCTGACCGGTCATCCCCAAGCCCAGTACCAAGCCCGTCAGATCCTCTACACTGCCAATTCCACCTGCGCTGAGATCTGGGAAAAGGGATCCCTCCTCGGACAGCTTCGCCTACAGGTGTTGGGATCCCACAACCTCAGCAATGCCCTGGCGGCGGTTGCCGTTGGGCGACAGTTGGGCTTGGAGTTTGCGGTGATTGCCTCAGCTTTGGCGCAATTTCGGGGGGCGCATCGCCGCTTTGAGCACAAGGGGGAAGTGGGTGGAGTCACCTTTATCGACGACTATGCCCACCATCCCAGCGAGATTCGAGCCACCCTGCAGGCAGCCCGTCTGCAACAGCGGCGGGTGGTGGCCGTGTTTCAACCTCATCGCCACAGCCGTTTGGCTGCCTTGTTCCAGGATTTTGCCCGCTGCTTTGGGGAGGCGGACGTGGTGGTGATCGTGCCTACGTATGGAGCGGGAGAGCCGGCGCCTGAGGGTTCCGACAGCTTGCGCTTGGCCGTGGCGGTGGCGGAGCACCATCCCCATGTGCGCTATGTGTCGTCTTTGCCGCAATTGCCGGAGGTGTTGCCGTCCGTCCTGCAGCCTGGAGATCTCGCCGTTTTTTTGGGCGCAGGGGACCTAAATCAGCAGATAATCGCTACGATGCGGGCATATGCGGCTCAGGTGAGGGAACAGCCTGGGCAAGCCAAAAATCCAAACTTCAGCTGAAAAGGAAAGCCAAAAATCCAAACTTCAGCTGAAAAGATAGCTGCTTCTGAGGTATTGAATCATGACGACGGCTCCGGTGGTGCCTCAGCGGGACGGTTCCTGTGAGTCTGAGGCGGCAAGTCTTACCGCTGAAGACAGGCTTCTCCCCCGCGGGCCGGCGGCTCTGCTATCTGGACGAATTCAATCGGGGATCCCGTTGGCTCCTCTGACCACCTTTCGCGTGGGCGGCAAAGCGGAGTGGTATTGTGAGCCCCGTAGCCATCTGGAGCTGCAGCAGTGTTTGGCTTGGGCGCGAGCAGAAGGGATCCCCACGACGCTGCTGGGGGCAGGCAGCAATCTGCTCATCAGCGATGCCGGGTTGAAGGGGCTGGTGATCGGCACTCGCCGTTTGCGCGGGATCCAACTGCTAGAAGGGGGGAGAATTTGGGCCGCTGCCGGAGAGCCTTTGGTCAATCTGGCGCGGGCAGCCGCCAAGCAAGGCTGGAGCGGTTTGGAGTGGGCCATCGGGATCCCGGGCACCCTGGGGGGAGCCGTGGTGATGAATGCGGGTGCCCACGGACGCGCCATGGCGGATGTGCTGGTGGAAGTGCAGATTTTGGACGAGGAACAAGAGCCCTGCCGCCTAGAACCTGCCGATCTGCAATTTGGCTATCGCCGCTCTCGCCTACAGGACTCCCCCTGGACGGTGACAGGAGCGACGCTGCAGTTGATCCCAAGCAGGGATCCGTCCCAGGTGCAGTGGGAAACCCAGCGCTACCTCAACCAACGCCTAAGCTCTCAGCCCTATCATTTGCCCAGTTGTGGCAGCGTCTTTCGCAACCCAGAGTCTCACCCTGCCGGCTGGCTAATCGAGCAGGTCGGCTTGAAGGGGTACCGCATCGGTGGGGCCCAAATTTCAGAGCGCCATGCCAACTTCATCCTCAATTGCCATCAGGCGAGTGCCAAGGACATTTACCGCTTGATTCGCTTGGCCCAGGAAAAGGTCTATCAACAATGGTCGGTGCTTTTGGAGCCGGAAGTGCGCATTCTGGGATCCTTTGAGGATTAGAAGAGCATCGGCTGGGCAATTTGGCCTGCTTTCTTTTGATGACTTTGATAATTTCGATGATTCTGCTCTTAAACTGTTCTTACCAGCTTAGATGCTCGTCGATTCTTTCCTATCGGCTTATGAGTCAAGATGCAGCCACCTTACGTCGTTTAATTCAACGGCTCAATCAGTCCCACACCACTGCGGAAGAACGCCGCTATTTGGTGGAGATCGGCAGCCTGGCTGCTTTGCTCACCCCGGAAGAGGCTGCCGCTTTGGCCCAGGATCCCAAGCAACTCACCGCCGAGCAGCACTATCGCATCTGGGACTGGGTGCATCGCTGGGAACGGGAGCACCGCCACGAAGATCTGGACTGGGATCCCTCTCTAGACCGACACAACGACTAGAACTCGAAAGAATCCCGTCCCGCTATCACGAACAAATCCCGGCCAGAGTCTAAGACAAAAGCCATCTCCAAGTCTCATTTTTGAACAGGATCCACACCCCCAAACCCACCAGAATCCAGGGCACCCAGTGTTCTGTCCGTTCCGTTAAAACCTTCGCCACTGCAGGCTGCATCGTCAGTTTTTGAGCCATTGCAAACCACAATCCCTTCATCAGAAAAAAGATCGTGGAAAAAAGGGCCAACCGGAGAGGGGTGCTGCCGGCAAACAGAGGAACGTACAGGCTGACATTATCTCCACCATTGGCAAAGGTGAGGAGCATGGACATCAGGGCTGGTGGGGGCAAAAAACTGACCAAGCCTTTTGGGTTGGGCGCTCTTGCAGTTCTTCCAGCTCTTCTTCCAGGGCTTCTTCCAGCTCAGGTTGCCACAATTTCCAACCGCCTACCGCAATCGGGATCAACCCCAGCAGCCCAATCGCAGGTGGCGGCAACAGCAGGCCCCCCAGGTATCCCAGAGAGCTGAGCAGGATCAACCCTGCCAAGCCCAAGTAGCCTCCCAGCCAAATGTGCCAGCCCTTCCACAGGGGTTGCAGCTGCGCCTGGGCAAACAACAGAACCAGCAAGAAAAAGTCGTCGATATGGGTGGCAACAAAAGCGAGGATCCCTTCGACTAAAGTTGCCCAGAAAATTGCCAGCGGCATAGGGTTAAGAAATGGGGAAGATGGCGCTGATATCGACGAGGTGAAACTGAAGCAGCCCAACAATTGCCGAAGTATAGGCGGTAGAAGAAGCCAGCCCAATCAAGAGATCGCGTTTCATATTGCGGGGTTTCTCGCCTTTCTCGACGACATCCGTAGCGCCAAACTGCATCATGAGAATGCCCATCAAGTTGGAGAGCCAGTACCCCACGAGGGTTCCGCCCAAAAACCACTGTGGCTACCACAGGCTACACAGGTAGCCAAACCCATAGGCAATCGGCAGGTTGAAAAACAAGTCATTCCACCAGGAAAGGGGAGACAGCATAAACCCCAAAATCAGCTTACTAGCGCAGGAGCCCCGCACTGTACCCGTAGGGTCACTGCCGGGAGGAATGCGCTTTGATGAAGTACAATGGACTTATGAGCCAAATCCTGACCATCTCCTGCAAGCTCAAGGTGTCCCAGTCGCAAGCCGCTAAATTGGAC
>NZ_JANSIK010000100.1:0-22122 GCF_047462035.1 Synechococcus sp. R5-15
TTCTTGAGTTTTCTCTATCTCGTCAGTGCTCTCTTTTGGCTCAAATGAAAGATCAACACAACCTAGGCCGGGATCCCTGTTTGGTTTTAGGGATTTTTTCGAGGAACACCACCTTCAGTGCAAGTAGGTGTAGGCCCGCAGATTGTCTTCAAAGTGCTGCTGCAAGGCGCGGGCTTGATCCAGCGTGATCTGCCCTCGCTGCAGGGCGGTCTCGGTGGCGTGGTGGAGGGTCTCCACCAGATCTTCGCTGTTGTACTGCACCCAGCTCAGCACCTCGCCGATGGTGTCCCCCTTGATGACTTGGGAAACGTGGTAGCCGCCGGGGCGGGAGCGAATATGCACCGCGTTGGTATCGCCAAACAGGTTGTGCAGATCTCCGAGAATCTCCTGGTAAGCGCCCCCCAGAAACACCCCCAGCAGGTAGGGATGTCCGTTGGGGTCGTGCAGCGGCAAGACCGAGGTGATCTGCCCATCTTCGCCAAAGAAGCGGTTGATCTTGCCGTCGCTGTCGCAGGTGAGATCGGCCAGGGTGGCCCATTGGCGTGGCTCCTCATCCAGACGATGAATCGGCATGATGGGGAAGACCTGGTCGATGGCCCAGCTATCCGGCAGGGATTGGAATAGAGAGAAATTGCCGTAGTAGATGCTGGCCAGCATCTCGTCCAGATCCAGGAGATCCACTGCCACGGGGTGCCCTGCTTGGTGCTGCTCGTAGGCCAAGGTGCAGATCTTGTCGGAGCAGTTCCAGAACAGCCGCTCCACTTCAGCTCGCTCCTGCAAGCTGAGGGATCCCTCAGTGAACTGGCGCAGGGCGGCCTCCTTCAGCTCCTGACAACGGCGGTAATTGACCACCAGAGTATCGGGCTGGATTTGGTAGTAAAGCTGGTTTAGCTTCTGGATCACCTCCGCATCGGAAGTGAGCTGGGTGGGCATCGGGTAGGGGCTGGCAGCGTTGACATCTTGCACGTCAAACACCAGCACCGACTGGTGGGACATCAGGGCGCGTCCGCTTTCGGTCACCAGTACCGGCGGCTGGATCCCGTGGGGTTCCAGGGCGGTGAGCACGGTCTGCACCACGGTGGCGGCGTAGTCCTCCATGCTGTAGCTCTGGGAAAAAGGATTGGGGGACTGGGATCCGTCGTAATCGACCCCCAAGCCGCCGCCGATATCCAGGTAGCCCATGGGGGCCCCCAGCTTGGTGAGTTCGATGTAGATTTGGCTGGCTTCCCGCACGGCTCGTCCATGCACGCTCACCATCGAGATCTGGGAGCCGATGTGGTAGTGCAACAGGCGTAGACAATGCAGCTTGCCCGCTTCCCGCAGCCGTTCCACCACTTGCAAAATCTCGGTGGCCGTGAGGCCGAACTTAGCCCGATCCCCAGCCGAGGTGCCCCAGCGTCCACTGCCCTGGGCGGAGAGCTTGGCCCGTACCCCCAAGATGGGGTCAATGCCCAGTTGGTCGGCAGCCTGCAGCGCCAGCTCCAGCTCTTGCAGCCGCTCCAAAACGATGATGGGTGTGCGCCCCAGCCGCTGGGCCAAGAGAGCCGTCTCCATAAAATCCCGGTCTTTGTAGCCGTTGCAGATCAGCAAAGCCCCGGGAGTATCCAGCAAAGCTAGGGCAATCAACAGCTCCGGCTTGGATCCCGCCTCCAGGCCAAAGTGGTAGGCGCGACCGTGCTTCACCACTTCTTCTACCAGGTGGCGCTGCTGGTTCACCTTGACGGGATAGACCCCTCGATACACGTTGGGGTAGCCAAAGCGCTGGATGGCCTGCTGAAAGCTCTCGCAAATTTGCCGCATGCGGTCGGCCACGATCTCGGGAAAGCGAATCAAGAGGGGCAACTGCAGGCCCCGTGCCACCAGATCCATCACCAAGTGGTACAGGTCAATGCCCGGTTCCTGCTGCTGTAGGCCCTGTGGGGTCACCTCCACATGACCGGCGGCGTTGATACGGAAGTAGGGATCCCCCCAACCTGAGATGCGATAGAGCTTTTCGCTGTCTCGCAGTGTCCAGGGAGAACGAGTCAAAGTCGGCATAGTAGTCCCCCAGATACCGAGATGTGAACAGCGCAGGATTTCTGCACAGAATCCACAATATATTGCCTTATTCCAGAATATGTCAAGATTTTTCTGGTGCGGGGGGACTCAGGCCCAAAAACCGCTAAGCCTTGCCAGACAAGGCTTTGGCTTGGGGATCTCTGTGCAACTGCCGCAGAACTCAGCTCGCTCAATCTCTTGTTTGCGCTGTTTTTCTTTGTTTTTCTCTTGAATTCTCCATTTTCTGTCTTTCCTTTCTGGACTTGGGTTGGATCCTGAGTTTTGCTGGGAAGCGTAGCGAGGAATACGGGGATGGCGCAGAGGGAAAAGACAGCCACCTGGGGAAAGTGGGCCACGCACGGGATCCCAAGAGCTCTCGCCGGCAACCCTTGACAGGGCCCCGCAGGCAAGACAAGGATCGGGGCGGTGACCTCGGAGAACCTGAACCATGGCTCAACTGCCCCGCTTCCGTCGCCGAGAAGTGTTGCTTTCTTTATTGGCCACCGGCGCTACCTTGAGCGCCTGCCAAAGGGGATCCCGTTCTGACCAACCCAGCGGCAGGGATCCCGTTCCTGCCTCCGGCAGCCAGTCCTCCGACAAAGTTTTGCTGATCAACGGGGCCGGGTCCACCTTTCCGGCTCCTCTTTACTTGCGCTGGTTTTCCGATTACCGCCAGGTGGATCCCAAGGTGGAGATCAATTTCCAACCGGTGGGCAGCGCCGCTGGGATCCGGCAATTTATTGACCAGACAGTGGACTTTGCCGCCAGTGATGTGGCCATGACCGATGCCGAGATCGCCGAGGTGAAGCGGGGTGTGGTCATGATCCCGATGACCGCAGGCAGCATTGCCGTAGGCTACAACCTGCCGGGGATCCCTTCTGGACTCAAGCTGTCTCGACCCGTTTTGGTGAAGATCTTTCGCGGCCAAATCGACCAGTGGCGGGATCCGGAGATCCTGGCCCTGAACCCGGAGCTAACCATTCCCGATCTGCCCATCACCGTCTGCTACCGCTCCGATGGCAGCGGCACCACCGATACCTTTACCCGCCACCTGGCCGCCATCGATCCGGCTTGGGCCTCGGAAGTCGGTGCTGGCATGTCGCTGGAGTGGCCGGTGGGCATTGGGGTGAAAGGCAACGAGGGCATGAGCGCCCAAATGCTTCTCAGCGAAGGGGTGATCGGCTACGTGGAGTCGGTCTATGCCCGCGAGCTGGATCTGTCGGTGGCAGCTCTGGAGAACCGCCGCGGCGAGTTCATTCTCCCCTCCCCGGAAGCCTCGGCCCTGGCCTTGAGCGAAATTGAGCTGCCGGAAAACCTGCGGGCTTTTGTGCCGGATCCCGCTGGCCCTGGAGCGTATCCCATCGTCACCTACACCTGGATCCTGACCTACCGCCGGTACTCGGATCCCGCCATGGCCGCCGCCCTGCAAGCTGTGCTCCGCTGGGCCCTTACCGAAGGACAAGCCCTGGCCGAGGAGATGGGCTACCTGCCCCTGGCCGCAACCGTTGTGAACCGCGGCCTGGAGGCGCTGCAGCTTATCCAGAGTTAGCCTGGCAGCAGTCCCCCAAGAGTTGCCAATAGCTGCCAACCCAGGCCATACCCCAAGCGGCACCGAAAGCAAGGCTGCTGCAGGTACGGAGATCCGTAACCGGTCTGCCCTTCAGCCCCGAGAAATGGGCGGCATTCTCGCCCTGGCCTCGCCAACCAGCTGGTTAGGATCGACCCAGGAAGTGACCAAGCATCTGCCGGATTTTCACAGATTGGCTGCCCAAGCTACTTCACACAGGCTGGCGGCGGTAACCGAAGCAATGTACTCAAGAAGAGGAGAATAAGGAGCCGATGGGAAAAGTTGTAGGAATTGACCTGGGCACAACCAACTCGGTTGTCGCCGTAATGGAGGGGGGTGTCCCCACCGTCATCGCCAATGCTGAGGGTACTCGCACCACACCCTCGGTGGTCGCCTTCACCAAAGATGGAGAGCGCCTGGTGGGCCAAATGGCCCGCCGCCAAGCGGTGCTCAACCCGGAAAACACGTTTTACTCGGTTAAGCGGTTCATCGGTCGTAGGTACGATGAGCTGAATGCCGACTCCAAGCGGGTCTCCTACCAGGTACGGCGGGATGAGCGGGGCAATGTCAAGTTATACGCCCCCCGCCTGAACAAGGAATTTGCGCCGGAAGAGATCTCGGCCATGGTGCTGCGCAAGCTAGCGGATGATGCCAGCCGCTACCTGGGCCAGCCAGTCACCCAAGCGGTGATCACGGTTCCCGCTTACTTTAACGACTCGCAGCGGCAGGCCA
Source organism: Synechococcus sp. R5-15 (assembly GCF_047462035.1). Lineage (NCBI taxonomy): Bacteria > Bacillati > Cyanobacteriota > Cyanophyceae > Synechococcales > Synechococcaceae > Synechococcus > Synechococcus sp. R5-15. The sequence continues at coordinate 4,337 of NZ_JANSIK010000100.1, forward strand.
CCAAAGACGCGGGCCGCATTGCCGGTTTGGAAGTGCTGCGCATCATCAACGAGCCGACAGCAGCCTCTTTGGCCTACGGCTTGGACAAGCGCAACAACGAGACCATCCTCGTCTTCGACCTGGGCGGCGGCACCTTCGACGTGTCCATCCTGGAAGTGGGGGATGGTGTTTTCGAGGTGAAATCCACCAGCGGCGATACGCAGTTGGGCGGCGATGACTTCGACAAGAAGATCGTCGATTGGATGGCCGAGCAGTTCAAGCAAATGGAAGGGATCGACCTGCGGCAAGACCGGCAGGCGCTGCAACGGCTAACGGAAGCTGCGGAAAAAGCCAAGATCGAGCTGTCCAGCGTTTCCGAAACCACCATCAACCTGCCCTTCATCACTGCCACTGCCGATGGGCCCAAACACCTGGAGCTGAAGCTCTCCCGCGCTCAATTTGAACACCTCTGTGCCGACCTGCTGGAGCGCTGCAAGGGGCCGGTGGAACAAGCCCTGCGGGATGCCAAGCTCACCAAGGCCGACATCAACGAAGTGGTGCTGGTGGGGGGATCCACCCGCATTCCGGCGGTGCAGCGGCTGGTGAGGGAGCTGCTGGGCAAAGAACCCAACCAAAGTGTCAACCCCGATGAGGTGGTGGCGGTTGGGGCGGCCATCCAAGCGGGTGTGCTGGCGGGCGAAGTCAAAGACGTGCTGCTGCTGGATGTCACCCCCTTGTCCTTGGGGGTGGAAACCCTGGGCGGCGTGGCCACCAAGCTGATCCCGCGCAACACCACCATCCCCACCCGCAAGTCGGAGATCTTCTCCACTGCCGAAGATGGGCAGACCTCCGTGGAAATCCACGTGGTGCAAGGGGAGCGAGAGCTGGCCCGCGACAACAAATCTCTGGGCCGCTTCAAGCTGGACGGGATCCCGCCGGCCCCTCGCGGTGTGCCGCAGATCGAGGTCACCTTCGACATCGACGCCAACGGCATCCTCAAGGTGACGGCCAAAGACAAAGGCAGCGGCAAAGAGCAGAGCATCTCCATCACCGGCGCCTCTACTTTGGACAGCAAAGAGGTGGAGCGCATGATTGCCGAGGCGGAGAAATACGCTGCCGAAGACCGGGCCCGCCGGGAGAAAATCGAGCGCCGCAACAAGGCTGATTCTCTGGCCTACCAGGCCGAGCGGCAGTTGAAGGAGTTGGGCGACAAGATCTCCTCCAGCAAACGCAGCCAAATCGAGACTCTGGTGCGAGAACTGCGGGAGGCCATCCAGCGGGAGGACGACAGCGCCATCCAGAGCAAAGAGCGGGAGCTGCAAGAGGCTCTCTACGCCATGAGCAGCGAGCTGTATCAACAGCCGGGGGCCTCCTCTGGCCCCACTCCCGGCTCAGGGAAAACCTCCGGCGGCAGCGATGATGTGATCGATGCCGACTTCACCGAGAGCAAGTGACTGCTCAGGGATCCCTCCGTGGGCCGCGGGCCCAGGGCGGATCCCGCCCTTACTTGTAGCGCCGATAATGAGGAGGGACGGGATGGGCGATGGCGTCTAGCCCGCCTCCTCATTTTCTTCAGTAGGTCGGAGGGAAGGAGCCCTTGCGGGGGACGCCTAGCCTCGTGGTTTTCTGCCCACTCTCAGCGATTTGCCTGCGGACGCCTCCATGCAAAACTTTAAGGACTACTACAAGATTTTGGGGGTCAGCAAAACGGCCACTGCCGATGAGGTGAAACAAGCCTATCGGCGCCTAGCCCGCAAGTATCACCCAGATGTCAACCCCAACGACAAAGCGGCTGAAGAGAAATTCAAAGACATTAACGAAGCCTACGAAGTTCTCTCGGATCCCAGCAAGCGCAGGCAATACGACCAATTTGGCCAATACTATCAGCAGGGCGGGTTTCGCTCCAGCCGCGATGCCTACACCTACAGCAGCAGCCCCTTCAGCCAAGACTTTGGGGGGAGCGGATTTGGGGGGAGTGGCGTCGATTTCAGCCAATTTGATGATTTTCAAGACTTCATCGATCAACTGCTGGGCCGGGTGCGCAGCCAAACCACAGACCGCAGCAGCGGATTTTCGGGATCCACTGGCAACACCAGTTACGATGCTGAGGCCACCATCCAGATCAGCATTCCAGAAGCTTTTGAGGGGGGCAAGCGTCGCCTGCGGGTGGGCGGGGATCGCGTGCTCGAGGTAAACATCCCGCCGGGAATTACGCCAGGGAAGCGGATTCGCCTGCGCGGCCAAGGCCACCCCAACCCCAACGGCGGTGCCGGTGATCTGTACCTTAAAATTGAGCTGAAAGACCACCCCTTCTATCGCCTAGAGGGATTCGACGTTTACTGCGATCTGCCCATCAGCCCCAGCGAAGCGGTTTTGGGCGCCCAGGTGGAAGTGCCCACCTTGGATGGGGTGGTGAAGCTGCGGATCCCACCTGGCATGCAGCCGGGGCGAAAGTTGCGGCTGGCGGAAAGGGGATTTCCCAAAGGCAACGGAGAACGGGGGGATTTTTACGTGGTGGTGCAGATCCATTTGCCCACCCAGATCTCCGAAGAAGAGCGAGAACTTTACGAAAAGCTGCAGCGGGTTCAATCCTACGATCCCCGCGCCACCCTTAAGCTCTAGCATTGATATTCTCCGATATTCTCCCACGGCCAAAGCCTCAAGATTCTTGACAAGCGCTCCGCGCCGCCTGAAAGCAGGAAGCCGCCCTTCTAGCTTGCTTCCGGTAGCGGTAGGGCGGGGCTGGAGGCCCAGCCTTGGGGTCAAGATGGGGTCCTGCTGGAATCTGGTTGCGTCGGCGGGACGGGAGCTGCATTTGCTTCCAGAGGTTCCTGACGAGAGCATCCCTGGCTCCATTGCAGTTGCCGCAGGATCCCGCGCAACAAGGCCACCTCGGCTACGGTCAGGCCGGCTCGCTGGAACAGGGCGCGAAACTTGAGCATTTTGCGGCGGGCTGTGTGGGGGTGCAGGTAGCCAATTTGCAGCAACAGCGCTTCTAAGTGGTCGAAAAATCCCTCCAGCAGCTCGAAGGGGGCAAGCCTTTGAGGCGAGGGCATAGGAGGAGCAGGGGAAGGGCTCTGGCAGACGAGGGTGTACAGCTCATAGCAACAAATGGCCACGGCTTGGGCCAAGTTTAAAGAGGGATAGGTCGCATCGGTGGGGATCTGGATCTGGCGATGGCAAAGGGCCAGCTCCTCGTTGCTCAAGCCGCGATCTTCGGGGCCAAACACGAGGGCGGCAGGGCCGGCGGCCAGCAGAGCGGGAAAGGCTTGGCGGGGGGACTGAATTTGCCATTCGGGTGGGTAGGTTTGGCTGCGCCCCGTTGTCCCGAAAACCTGCACACACCCTTGCAGGGCTTCGGGCAAAGTTTGCACCTTCCGGGCTTGATGGAGCAGGTCTGCCCCATGCACGGCTGTGGTGATCGCTTCCATATCGAGGGGATCGCATTGGGGATCCACCAGCACCCACTGCCTGAAGCCCATGTTTTTCATCACGCGGGCAATGGCGCCGAGGTTGCGCGGCCCAGCCGGCTGCACCAATACAAGCCGTACCTGCGCCAGTTGTTCAGGGCCAGAGTGGGGTAATATCGGCATCAGGTTGGGATCCCCCAGAGTGCCTAGAGTAGAGAAGAGGAGCTTGATTCTGTCATAGATTGCATCCATGGGATCCGCATACCGTTGTTGGCTGAGCTTGATTTGTCTGGTGTTGGTGGGATGCTGCTGGGGATCCCCGGCGCTGGCTGCCCCTTCATCGCTGGCAGGGCCGGCTCAGGTATCGCCCCAGCTCGTTCGCGATAGCGACTCAGAGCGGTTTTCTCTGGCCGAGGCGCGGCAGCGGCTGGAAGCCATTGCCGAGGTCATGCGCTCGATTCGCCTGTGCAACCGGCCCAACTGCCGCTACCGAGATATCGCTGTGGACGTGTGGCCTGTGGACATATCCATCCCCAATGGTGGTGCCGAGCCGTTCTACGAGGGCAGCATCGACGCCATTATCGACCGTCCTTCCGGCAGCTTGGATAAAGCCCACTACCGGCTGCAGTTTCGCCAGGGGCGCTGGCAGTTGCTGGGGGGCGAAGAGGTGTCCGATGTCTCTTCCTTTTTCTTTGAGGGAGATACCTACGAGGTGTTCAGCGCCTACGGCACCCGCAGCCACAAAGCCAAGTTGGCAGATGCCAGCAGCAACCTGCGCGTGGGCTATCGGGAGCTGTATTACCGCGTTTTCGACCAGGGCCAAGAGCGTTTGCACTAGCGCTGCGGAGCACGATGAGAGGCCGGCAACACACCTTAGCCAGCTCTATTGCCCTAGAAGGCGTTGGCCTGCACACCGGCCTGCCAATTGGCTGCAGTCTGCATCCAGCTCCTGCCGGCAGCGGTCGGGTTTTTGTGCGGGTGGATCAACCGGGATCCCCTGAGATCCCGGCTCGGTTGGGATCCCTGGCCCCTGCCCATCTCTGCACCCTGTTGCAGCAGGGATCCCCCTCTGTTCAAGTGCAGACGGTGGAACACCTGCTGGCCGCCCTTTACATCCTGGGCATTGACAACTGCCGCATCGAGGTGGAGGGGCCGGAGCTGCCGATTCTGGATGGCTCTGCCCTGCCCTTTGTAGAGGCCATTGCCCAGGCCGGGATCCAGGCCCAAGATCAGCCAGCCCTGCTGGGGGTGATCCAAGAACCGGTCACTGTCTGGGCGGGGGAAGCCTTTGTCAGCGCCCTCCCCCATCCTACAGCCCGCTTTACCTATGGCATCGATTTTGCCGATTGCCCGATTGGAGAACAGTGGCTGAGCTGGAGGGAGAACAGGCCGGATTTTGTCCAGTCCATTGCGCCGGCCCGCACCTTCGCCCGCCAGCAGGATGTGGAGCTGGCCCGGGAACGGGGGCTAATCCAGGGGGGCAGCCTGGAAAATGCCATTGTCTGTAGCCAAACCGAGTGGTTGGGGCCATTGCGCTACCCAGATGAGCCGGTGCGCCATAAGCTGATAGATTTACTAGGAGATCTCAGCCTCCTGGGCTGCCGACTGCAGGGGCACATTGTGGCCTACAAGGCGGGCCATGCCCTGCACCACCGTTTGGCCGAGCAGTTGCTCAAGAGTGGATCCCTGCTGATCCATGAAGAGTGAGGGGGAGCAAGGGATCCGGTTGCGCAGCCACAACCCTGCCATCCTCAGTTGCGAGAGCGGTGCGGAGCACTTGTCTTCAAGGGGATCCCCAGGGTGGGATCCGCTTCATTCCCCTCCTTTCCGCAGCTCCCTGGGTGCTCTTTTGGCTGAGTTCTGGCCTGCCGTCCTCCCCGTCCGGGATTTGGTTTTGTCCTCTGCCTCTGTGGGTTCACCATGTCCTCTGATGTCTCTCCTCCTCCCCTTCTCTCGGCTGAAGCAGCCGCTCAATTGGCAACCGCTCCCCCCGTCTTCACAACGGAGCAGATTTTGGAGATCTTGCCCCATCGCTATCCTTTCTTGCTGGTGGATCGGGTTGTGGAGTATCAACCGGGGCAACGGGCGGTGGGCCTGAAAAACGTCACCTTCAACGAGCCTTTTTTTCAAGGGCATTTCCCCAACCGACCCATCATGCCCGGCGTCCTAATCGTCGAGGCCATGGCCCAGATAGGGGGGATCGTGTTGACCAAGTTGCCGGACGTGGCCGGGCGTTTGGCCCTGTTTGCCGGGATCGATGGCGTTCGCTTTCGCCGCCCGGTACTGCCGGGGGATCAGCTGCTGCTCTCTGCCGACTTGCTCACCATTCGCCAGAGGCGCATTGGCAAGATGTTCTGCCGCGCTCAGGTGGGAGGGCAACTGGTAACCGAGGGGGAGCTGATGTTCTCCCTGGTGGATTGATGGGCCAACAGCGGCCATCCAGGAGGCGCTCCGGTGTGGGTGTTCTCGCAATTGAGATAAAGTGTTGGGATAGAAAGATGGCTCAGGGGCTGCTTGCGCCTTTCTGTCGGGATACGGTAAACATGTTGTCGCGACAGTGGGGCGTAGCTCTAAGGCTCATCTCCCCTGGAGTCAAGTCTTGGTGATCCTTCGCAGGGTTGGGAGCGTAACCACAGTTGCTGGCTAGGTCGGAAATGAGTTCGTTCGCTTCAGCGGGATCCACTCCCAACATCTCTGCAAGTGCGCCGCACCGCTCACGGGAGCGGATTCATCCCACTGCGGTGATCCATCCGAAAGCTGAGCTGCACGAAACGGTGCAGGTTGGCCCCTATGCGGTGATCGGCGAGCATGTTCGCATTGCTGCCCATACGGTGGTGGGGGCCCATGTGGTGATCGATGGCTGGACGGAAATCGGCGAGGGCAACCACATTTTTCCGGGAGCAGTTGTGGGCACCGAGCCTCAGGATCTGAAGTACAGCGGCGCCCCCTCTCAAGTGGTAATCGGCAGAGGCAATCGCATCCGCGAGTTCGTCACCATCAACCGGGCTACCAATGAAGGGGAAGCCACCCTGATCGGAGATCACAACCTGCTGATGGCCTACACCCATGTCGCCCACAACTGCGTCATCGAAAATCAGGTGGTGATTACCAATGCTGTTTCCTTGGCCGGCCATATCCACATCGAGTCTCAAGCCCGCATTGGCGGCATGGTCGGGATCCACCAGTTCACCCGCATTGGGCGCTTGGCCATGGTGGGGGCGATGAGCCGGGTTGACCGCGACGTTCCCCCCTACATGTTGGTGGAAGGACATCCGGCTCGCATCCGCGGTCTGAACTTGGTGGGGCTGCGGCGAGCCCAAGGGATGGAGGGATCCCTGCCCTTGCTGCGGCAGGTCTACCGATTTTTGTACCGCTCAGGGTTGCCTTTGGAAAAAGCGCTGCAAACACTGCGCAGCAGCCTGTGTGTCGTTTGTAACAGCGGTGCGGAGGGAGAGCGCCACATCCTTTCTCTGCAGGGGAAAGAGTGGGTGGACGAGACGGGATCCCTGCAACATCTGCTGCAATTTTTGGAAGACTCCCTCTCCCAGCCCCAACGACGTGGCCCTCTGCCGGCCCTGCGCGGGAGGGGGGAAGATCCGCCGGTGCAGAGCACTTCAGAGCTGGATGACTAAAGATTGGGGTCGGGAGTGTAGCTCTGGTGAGCCACCTGTTCATCTGCACGGGCGAGGTCTCAGGGGATCTGCAGGCCGGCCATCTGATTGAAGAATTGCTGCGCCAACGCCCTCAGCTGCGCATCACCGCCGTGGGAGGGGAGCGCATGGCTGCTGCGGGGGCCCGTCTGTTGCACCGCACCACCGAGATCAGCTCTGTTGGCATTTTAGAGGCTCTTCCCTTTATCGGCCCCGCCCTCTGGACGGAATGGAAGATTCGCCGCTTTTTGGCCCAAGACCCGCCAGATGTGGCTGTGCTGGTGGACTACATCGGCGTCAACAGCCGCATTGCCCGTCTGCTGCAACGGCGGCAGATCCCTGCCGTCTATTACATTGCTCCCCAAGAGTGGGTGTGGTCGCAGGATGCCCGCCTCACCTACCAACTGGCCCAGCAGATGCGGCTGATGTTGGCGATTTTCCCTGAGGAAGCCCGCTACTACGCGGCGGCAGGAGCCCATGTCCAGTATGTGGGCCATCCCCTGTTGGATATTTTGGCCGCTGTGCCCAGCCGTGCTGCCGCCAGAGCCCAGTTGGGGATCCCTGCCGAAGCCACGGTGGTGGTGGTGGTGCCGGCTTCGCGTCGGCAAGAGCTGCGCTCGGTTCTGCCTGTCTTGCTCAAGGCCGCTCAGTTGTTGCAAGCTCACCTGCCTCAGGCGCAGTTTTGGGTGCCCCTGGCCTCGCCCCGTTTTGCTGCCCCGATTGCGCGGGCTGCCCGCCGCCTTGGGCTCAACCTCACCCTTTTGGATCCCCAAGCTCTGCCCTTCTTCTCCCCCCACAAAGCTCATCACCTCGCCTTGGCAGCGGCTGATTTGGTGTTGGCCAAGTCGGGCACGGTGAACTTGGAGACGGCCATCTTGGGGATCCCCCAGGTGGTGATCTATCGCCTCAACCCCATCACCTTCTGGATCGCCCGCCATTGGCTGAGGGTGTCGGTGCCCTTCATGTCTCCGCCCAACCTCGTGCAGATGCGCCCCATTGTGCCGGAGTTGCTGCAGGAGCAGGCCCAGCCGGAGAAGATCGCCCAACTGGCACTGGAGTTGCTAACTCGGCCGGAACGCCAAGCCCAACTGCAAGCCGACTACGTCGCGATGCGGGCGGCCCTGGGAGAACCCGGCGTTCTGGCTCGCGCTGCCAAGGCCATCCTAGAGGTGTTGGATGGCGAAGCTGGCCCCCAGCGGCATCCCTTTTGCCGCTAGCTCCGGTGACCCAGGGCCCGGGGCACCGCCCGTCCTCCCGCCAAGGCTGCTGTTGAATCCGCCTCTTCCAGATACTCAGCATCTTGGTTGACCCGCCACCCATCGTAGCGCCGTTCCCCCGCCACAATGTTGCGAGCGGCCAAAAGGCCCGTCATCATGGCGTGATCCTGGTTATTGTAGCGGTGCATGCCGTTGCGGCCTGCCACCTGCAAATTGGGCAGTGCTTCTTCCAAAAAGGTTCGAATGGTCTGGATGTGAGCTTGATAGCCGTGATTGTAAACCGGGTAGGCTTTCGGGGCGCGAATGACTGTGCCGCCCAAAACCTTTGCCTTCCCCAGCAGGCCCAACCGCTGCAATTCCAGCGTTGCCAAGGCCATCAAATCCCCATCGGTTTGTCCCCAAAAGGGATCCGTCGCTGAGCAAAAATACTCCAAACCCAAGCAGGTGACCGAGGGATCCGGAACCATGTCCGCGCTCCAATTCTTGAAGTTTTGGATACGCCCCACCCGCACCGAGGGATCGTGAATGTAGATCCAGTGATCTGGAAATAGGTTGGGCTCATCCACCAGCAAAGCCACCGTCAAAAAATCCCGATACCGCAGTTGTTCGGCAGCCTCTCGCACCGGCTCCGGTGCTGCAGGTACCAAAGCCCGCACCAGAGAGCGCAGCGGCATGGTGGAAATGAACTGCTCGCCGGTCACCCAAAAGGTCTCTCCCCCTTGAGAACAGGCTTGTACAGCTTGAACTCCGGCCCGGTTCCAGTGGATTGCCGTAACCTTGCGATCCAGTTGTACCGGCTGCCCGGCTTCTGCCAGCAAGGTTTGAACGCGCTCCCACATCTGGCCTGGCCCTAGGCGAGGATAGCGAAAGCGATCGATCAGGGTTTTGATCACCCCCTCTCGGTTGGGGAAAAAGGTTTTACGGATCAAAGAAGCCATCGACAGACCCTTGATCCGCTGGGCTGCCCAGTCGGCGCTGATCTCGTGACAAGGGATCCCCCACACTTTCTCGGTGTAGGTCTTAAAAAAAGTGCGATACAGCCGTTCCCCAAATTGGTTAATGACCCAATCTTCAAAAGATACAGGATTGGGCCTGGGAAAGAGGCGCGCCTTTAGGTAACTGAGCAGACAGAGGGTGGTAAACCCTGGCCCCAGTTTGGCAAAAACATCCGTAGGTCGAATTGGATAATCAAAGAAAACACCTCGGTAAAAAATGTGGGAAAGCCGACGGCAAACCTGCATTTCCGAGCCCAAAATCTCCGTCCACAGAGCCTCAATTTCCGCCGACTTGGAGAAAAAGCGGTGTCCACCGATATCAAAGCGATAGCCTTGGTAGGTTACAGTGCGGGATAGCCCCCCTACCTGCACCGGATCCGCTTCCAAAACCGTTACCGGGTAGCCCTGCTTATTCAGCTCGTAGGCGGCACTCAATCCAGCTGGCCCCGCCCCGATCACCACTGTGGACTGCACTCTGGATAGCTGCCTTGAGGTACCATCTGGTAGTATAGCAAAGGGATTGCAGTTTGACGGCGTTGGCTGTCTTTTGTGGTGTGTTCTGATTCACCCAGTTCAACGCCTGCACAAAGGCATCTATTGTCGCATCCAATTTTGCAGCTTGCGACTGGGACACCTTGAGTTTGCAAGCTACAGTCAGGACTTGGGTCATGCGCCGATTGTACTTCATCAAGGAAGGCCGCATTCCTTCCGGCACTGACCCTGGATAGTGGTGAGTGGGTAGTGACTAGCCACTAGTCACTAGCCACTAATAGAGTGCGGGGCTCCTGCGGGTTCTAGCTGAAAACAGCACGTCCCGGTTGGCTGGCCACCAATCAGGATCTGATCTTGGCCCTGGCCGATCACCTCTCCATCGCCATTCGGCAGGCGGAATTGCTCCAACAGGTTCAGGAGCTGAACCGCACCCTGGAAGAAAAGGTACAGGCCCGCACCGCCCAACTGGATCGCCAGATACAGGAATTGCAGCGGCTGGATCGCCTGAAAAATGACTTCCTTAGCACGGTGTCCCACGAGCTGCGCACTCCTCTTTCCAACATGAAAATGGCCATCCGCCTGCTCAGCTCCGTCCTGCTGCCTGCCCAGGGCGCTCCCAGATCCCCGGATCTGGCCAAAATCTCTCAGTACTTGAAGGTGTTGGACAACGAATGTGAGCGGGAGATCAGACTGGTCGAGGATCTGCTGGAACTGCAGCAGTTGGAGATGCTCAAGGGACTCCGTCCCGCTAACGCGAACGGTTCACAGCGGCCCTGCTGGTTGGAGCTGCAAGAGTGGTTGCCCCAGATCGCGGAGCCCTTTGCTCAGGAGGCCCATAGCCGCCATCAGCGCTTCAGCCTTGGGATCCCTCCAGGACTGCCTGCCATTTTTACCCTGCCGGGAGTGCTAAAGTCGGTGCTGGCGGAATTGCTGAAAAATGCATGTAAATTCACCCCTGCTGGGCACCTGATCAGCCTTCAGGCCACCTGCCATTCCGACCACCTGGACATCCAAGTCCTCAACACCGGCGTAACCATTCCCCTGGAAGAGCAAAAGCGGGTATTTGAGAAGTTCTATCGGGTGCCCAGCGCGGATCCCTGGCGGCAAGGGGGGACAGGGTTGGGGTTGGCCCTTGTGCGGCAGCGGGTAAGCCTGTTGCAAGGAAGCATTCACCTCAACAGCGAGGCCAACCACACCTGCTTTACCTTGCGGCGGTTCTCCCTGTCTTTGGCCAAGGCAAGCCAGCTCAGCCTAGGGTGTAGGCGTCGGGGTGGCCGGCTTTGGAGAGTTGGAAGCTTCCCCTTCCTGCAAAACTTCTTGCAAGCGGGCCCGAACCCGCTGGTTGAGAACAGGATTTTCGTTCGCCAAGGTCATCAATTCGCGGTATTGAAGCACTGTCAGCCCTTGCTCCTCGACAATGCGGCTGGCTTGGGTTTCTGTGCGCTGCATAATTTGCTCGTACTCCTCCTCGTTCTGGGTTTCCCGCAGTTGGGCGCTGGCTTCCCGGATCAGGGGATCCAACTCCAACAGAATCCGCACCAACTGTTCCACCTGGGCATCGGTGACTTGCTCTGGGGTTAGAGTCGGAGATGCCAGAGGGCTAGGAGTTGCTGTGGCCGGAGCCTCCCCCGAAGTTGGAGAAGCAGTGGCAGCAGGGCTAGGCAGCGGGGTTGCTCCCTGTGCCCAAACCGGCAGGGATCCCAGGCTGAGTCCCAGACCCATCAGCAACGCGAATTTCATCATGCCCAAAACTCCCCAAACCCAGACAAGATAGACCCAAGCCCTTGAGGTGCAGCCAAACCTGAAGCCAGACTAGCAAGATGCCTGAATTCCGTCTAATCGGTTCAACGCAGTCCTGAATGCCCATCAAGCTCATTCCAGCTTGCCGGCACCTGAGGCGGGATCCATCCAATCCCTACGGTACCAGAACTCCTCACTCCAGGGCTCCCAGGATGAACTCGCGAAAGGGCTGTGTGGACATGCTGGGGATCTGCAGTGGATCTCTTGTAGAAACAAGAAGTTGGTTGTACAGTCTTACATGCGCTGTTCAACGGTAGCCCGGCACCGGAGTGCCCCTTTCTCTCCTCGGTTGAGCAGCTCCAGACTTGCAGCATTGGCAATTGACTTAGCACTTCAGCCCAGAGGGGGTTGTCTTGAAGCTGAGCTTAGGTATATGTTCTGTTGAGTATCGTTTTTGTTAATGTTAGGCTAGGGGCCAGATTTGATGCGGATCTCCCACATCGGCATCTGACTTTCTTCGCAGGTGTCAGAGCCCGTGGATTTCCTATCAATATCAGCAGTCAACCTAGCAAACGCCCAATCGCCAGCTCTCTTTGCAGGCGATTGTTGGAGGATTTTTTGTTCGGAGAAAGGTTCCCGATTAGATTTTTTTGGGCGCGTCCATAAGTAACCCTTCAAGGGCTTTGAGGGCGACTGCTGTCTTTATTGCCTTTGTAAAAGATGATAACAAAAATGGGTAAAAGTTATTGCTTTTCTTAAGCAGCGCTGATATATTCTTTGCGGTTGCGGTTGTTCGGTCATCCTTCTACAGGAGGCTTACATTGGTTAGGAGAAGAAAGCGTAAGAGTCGCCGTCGTCTGGAAGGGCGCAAAATTTTAGATCACATTCCTCAATTTAATCTGGACAGTGGTGAAGAGAAGTCTGTAACCGCTGCTCGAAAGTATATTCAGGAAAAGTCTATTCAGCCCCCCGCGCTGATTTTGGTGCGGCGAAATGAGCATACCGTTGATCGGTTTTTTTGGGCGGAGAAGGGGTTGTTCGGCGCGCAATATGTCGAGGAGAACCACTTCCTTTTTCCCAGCCTGCGAGCTTTGTTAGCAGAGGTTGCGGCTGAAAAGCCAGAGAAAAAATCCTCGAAGACCCTTGCAACTGCCGCTCGCTAGCCTCTGACCAGCTTTTCCTATTAGCAGGAGCTCAGGAAACAGCCCCCCTGCCCTGGGGGGTTTGTTGCAGCCGCTCTCAGAAGATCGAAAGAACTGACCCTGTGTACGGGATCCCTCCCCACGGGTTGAGCTCCTGCTGCCTCACTCGCCATACTCGACCTGCTGGCGGCAGCGAGGGAGCCACGCGCTACCCTACAAGGGATCCCGTCGGGAGATGCCGGATGAGCCGACTGCCTCAAACCACTGCCCATATCCAAATTACCCGCCGCTCTTGGCAAGAGGGTGCCATTGAGGGGGAAGTCAATGCCAATGGTTGGGTTTGGCGCTTTTGCTGGCGCTTTCGGGCCGGGGAACTCAGAGTGGAGCCTTCTGTGGGGCGAGCTTTGATTTGCGAGCCCTTGAGCCGCTTTCTGGAAAAATCCGACTATCTGCTGGAACCGGGCAGCAACTACTCGTTTGTGATTCGCAGCAGCTTGTGAACTCTCAATCTGAGCAGATCTGAGCAGAGCTTTTGCCCAGCACCAAAGACCGGGGCTGAGCAATGGAAGGCACCTGCTACGGTGACCCAGAAACCAGGTCTCAAGCCCCGTGGGCGAAGAGTGCCTCCCCTCTCACTCCTGTCGCGCCCAAGCTGTTGGCACTTGAAAGAATCCTCGCCCTCTAGGCAGGGGGGTAGTCAATAAAGCTGCAGCAGCCTTTGGTCTTCGGCGGGGGAGGAGGCACATCCAGAGCTGGGTTGCACTCAAAGAAGCCCAGGGGCTTGAGCATAAAGCCGATGTAGCTAACCGGCATCACCGGCCAGTCTTCGGTGCGGGGGAAGTGATTGCAGCCAAAGCTATACCAGAGCACCAGGCGGGTGTTTTCCAGGGAGCGGTTCGCTTGCGTCCATTGCACCAGCCCTTCGCCACCGGGATGTTGGTTGGGGTAGTTCCCTGCTGGGAACTTCTCGCCGGGATGGTAGGGCGTGGCCCAGAGGTGGTGGGCCAGGTATCCTGCCCGTCGGTACAGCCAAGAGTCGGGGTGGGCCAAAAGCTGGACGTTTTCCCCCGGCATCAGTTTGTAGGCCACCGGCTGTCCCAGGCGGTTGTGGCGATTGGGGTTGACAATCTTCCAATAGCGGCCCCGCAAGGGATCCACCGTTTGCTTAGCCTCCTGCTCGGTTTTGAGCAGGGTGGAGCGGGCGCGAAAGGCGTTGCCGTGAGGGTTATCCGGCCCCAGAGGCAGAGGTTCTGCATGCACTTCGTAGAGGGAATTGCACGGCCCATCCACTGCCATATCCAGGCGAACGGTGAAAAAGTGCTGGTGGTTGAGGCCGGACAATTGGGGTGCCACCAAGACGCCAAACTCCGGCTCTTCCCCCGGCAACGTGGCGCAAGTGTTGATGATGCCGGTGAGCTTGGCTTCAAACTCCAGCGTGCCATCCTGGTAGAAGTACCAGAAAAAGCCGTAGTCGTAGTTGCCAATGGTGGTGAAAAAGGAAAGCACCAACCGCCGCGAGCGCCGCACCTGCGCCCGTTCCGTGCGCCAGTCGGTGTGCTTCCAGAGCACCCCAAAGTCCTCCTCGTGCATACAGACGGCATTTTTCAAAAGCATGGGCTCACCGCTGTTGGTGGGCAGCCAGGCATCGAAGTAGTAGATTTCCCCCAGACAGTCGCAGCCCAGCTGCAGGGAATTGGCCTGCATGCCAATGCCGTATTCCCCCACATCAAAGGCATTTTTGCGACAGTGGGGATCCCGCGGATCCCCGTAGGGCACCACCATCTCTGCTACCGAGGCGCGGTAGAGAATGGGGCGAAGGCGGCCTTGATCCTCGTAGCTCACCTGGTGGAGGACGAGCCCCTCTCGCGGGTTAAAGCTGATGCGCAGATCCCACTTCTGCCAGCGGATGTGGTGGCCGTCCACCTGGAAGCTCACCCCTTGGGGCTGAGTGATTTCTAGCGGCTTCAAGTCTTGGCGAAAATCTTTGAAAAACAGCTCGTCGAAGTTACCGGACTCCGGCGGCAAGGGCCACAGACCCCGATCCTCCACCTTGACAACTTGCATGCGGTTGAGGTCAATCCAGGGGTAGAGCCCCTCGATGGGGCGGGCATAGCCGTTGTCGCAAGGGGAAGTACGTAGGAAACAAAAGCCTCGCACCAGCCGCCGCCCTTCTTCTTCCGGGATCCCGAAGTAGCCCACCGTCCAGTAGTCCACCATCACCAAATCCACATCGGCAATCCCCCGCCGCTGCAGAGCCGCCAAAAATTGGGGATCCTCCTTGAGCAGGCGGTCGCAGGCGTACACCTCATCGTCGAGCAGAGGGGGCTGCACGCCCGGAACGAGCTGCCAAGAGCGCACCTGCTGTGTTGACAGAGAGACCACGGCTTCGTAGGTGTTGCCACTGGCCGGATCCAACAGCACCACGAAAGCCTGCCGATCCCACGGCTGCCCCGGCTGCCACGCTTCCATCCAAGGCCGCTCCGGCTCTTGTAGCTGGATGGTTACAAAGCGCCACTGAGAACTGAGGGGCCGTTGCCGGCGCAGGATCTGCACCACTTGCCGCATTTCCTCGGCGCTAAGGGGATCCAAGGGGTGGCCTTGGGGCAATGAAGCCTGGCCAAGCAAAGCAGATTCACTCGACTGGCTATGTCGATCCAAACTGGGAGAAACTTTACAAACCACAGCAATAACCTTGAATTCTTCGGTTGGAAAATGATTGAGTTGAGCTAGGAAAAAATAGGGAGAAGTCTGCTGAGAAAGGTCAAAGGGATCCCTTCGCTCGCCATGCCGCGGGCCAGCCCATCAACCCAACTCAGAGAATCCAGAAAACCTAACAGCAGGCTAAACAGACTATCCTGTTGCCATCGCCAACATCGGGCAACTTTGCAAGAGATACCCGGGGAAAGGAAAACTTAAGCCAAAGCCCAAGGAAGTGAAGACAACCTCGGCCCTGCTAATTGTCCAGATCTAGCAATCTTCTGTTTCCCCGTCCGCTAACCAAATGAAGAGGGCAACGGCACCTTGAGAAGCCGCGCCAGGGCGAACAGGAAACCGTCAACCCATCGGGAAAATCTGAATACAGGTCTTACTACAGATAAACCCAAACTCGAGAGCAGGAGAAGTTTTCTGTGATTAAATGTCAGGCTTAACGTTGCACAGGAAAGCATAAAAAAGAGAAAACGCTTCACGCAGGCTAAGGGCAGGATCACACCGAGAAAGCTCAACGCAACGTCAACTCTCGCAAGAGCGCAAAGACATCTCGAAACCTGCCCCAACCCTACCTGCCAGGGGGATCCCACCACTTGGGATCCGAAATGCAACTGACGATACTATAGCAGAGGCACCCCCCTTTCCCACAAGCCCGGCCCAAAGCCTCCCGGTCGCATCAGCAGGGTAGCCTTCTCCCCGTGGGTTTGAAGCCTAGCTCAGGCTGAAGGGTTGGTGTCAAAGAATACATTTCCAAAGTCATTCTGGAGCCATGCTTAAGGTTAGAAATTTCTAACAATTCGAATAGTAGGATCCCTCACGTCTCCTAAAAATCGTCCACAATGAAGCAGGGCTTGCGGCAAATTAACCGTCTGGTGAGGGAGATGGCTTCAACTCGATACCGCCTGGTGCCGGTGCGGCCAGGAGACGGCAGCTTTTATCCAGAGCATCTCTATTTGGCCTTAGAAGCCACCCAACTGGGCTATTGGCAACTGGATCTGCGCACCTGGGAGTTGATTGCCTCTCCCCAATGCAAGGCCAAATACGGGCTGGATCCCGGCCAAGATCTCACCTTAGAAGTGTTTTTGCAGCACGTTCACCCGGAAGATCGCCAAAGGGTGAAAGAAGCTTTGCAGACGGCTGGGCCCAGGGTGGTAGAGGGGGATCCCAACTTTTCGGTGGAATATCGGGTTTACCAGGCCGACGGCCAGATGCGCTGGCAGCTTTCCCAGGGGATTGTGCTCTTGGGGCCGAAAGGGGATCCCGGCGAGATTGTCGGCGTGACCCTGGATATCAGCGAGCGCAAGCAATTAGAGATCACCTTGGCCGAGCGAGAGCGCCACTATCGCCAGCTCCTGGAAGCCCTGCCCGACATGCTGCTTCGTCTGGATCGCCAGGGCCGATGTCTGGAGTTCAAGCCGCCCAGCCATTTTTCTGTCCCCCATCCCCCTGCCTACTACCTGGGCAAAACTCCTGAAGAGCTGTTTCCTGATACCGGTTGCACCGGTGGGGCGGAACCCATAGCCCAAGCCATTCGCGAGCATCTGGAGCTGGCCTTGGCAACCCGGCAAGCTCAAGAGATCGAATACCCCTGCCCAGAGGGATCCCCTCAGCCCCAATATCGGCAGGCTCGCATCGTCCCCTTTGGGGAAGATCAAGTGCTGGTGATCATCAGAAACATCACCCCTCGTAAGCAAGCCGAGCTGAAGCTGCAGCGGCAATTGCAGCGAGAAAGACTGTTTAATCAGCTCATTCAGGCCATCAACACCTCTCTGGACTTACCCACCCTATTTGATGTGGCGGTGCGGGAAGTGGGGGCAGTGTTGCAGGCAGCACGAGTTACCCTTTATCAGTACCTGCCCGCTGAGGCCGTGTGGTTGGGCATTGCCAGCCATAGCCGATTTCCTAATTTGCCCAACAATCTGAACCTGCGACTGCCGGATAGCAGGGATTTTATGGTTTTCGATCATTTGAAACGGCTGCAAATTTTTCATGTCCAGGATCCGGAGCAGATTGCCGATCCCTTTGCCATTTATGAGAAGCGAGAATACCAACTGGGCCCTTGGCTGGTGATCCCGGTGGCTTGTCAGGAACAAATGTGGGGCGGGCTATCGCTGCGGCGCCTGACTTCAGATCCGGATTGGCAAACCGATGAGATCGAGTTGGCCAAGGCCATTGGGGAGCACCTGGCAGTGGCCATTCAGCAGGCAGAGCTTTATCAAAAGCTGCAACAGACCAATGCTGAATTGGATTACCAAGTGCGGGTGCGCAATGCAGAGCTCGAACAAGCTTACAACGACGAAGCGCTACTCCAGCTCATCACCGAAGAAATTCGCTCCACTTTGGATGAACAAAAAATCTTGGAAACGGTAGCCCGAGAACTGGCCCTCAGCTTGAACCTATCCAATTGCGCCATTGCCCTGTATGACCCAGAGCGGCAGGTCAGCGTTTTGGC
>NZ_JANSIK010000101.1:0-1492 GCF_047462035.1 Synechococcus sp. R5-15
CAACCAGGTGCGGGGGCTGGTGAAGTTCACCGTGTTGATCTCGGTAGCCACACCACCCACCGAGTTCAGGGATCCCAGCGGCGCATGGGTCATGTACTCCACTGCACGGCGGGCTTGCCAGGGCTGAATGTCGTTTTTCAGCTTATCCAGATCCAACCCATTGGGGCCCAGCAGCGGCTCTTTCCAGGGAGCCCGCACATCCCAGAAGCGCATCGTCTCGCCGCCGAAGATGATCTCGCCCGTGGGGGAGCGCATCAGGTATTTACCCAGACCGGTGGGACCTTGGGCTTGGCCAATGTTCGCCCCCAGGCGCTGGTCGCGCACGATGAAGGTGAGGGCTTGCGCTTGCGAGGCTTCTGGGCCAGTGGGGCCGTAGAACTCGCTGGGGTAGACGGTGTTGTTGAACCAGATGTAGCAGGTGGCAATGAAGCTCATCAGCGAAACCGCCGCCAAGCTGTAGGAGAGATAGGCCTCCCCAGACCAGATAAAGGCGCGGCGAGCCCAACCAAAGGGCTTGGTGAGGATGTGCCAAATCCCACCGGCAATGCAGATAATGCCGATGTAAATGTGGCCGCCGATTACATCCTCCATGTTGTCGACGCTGATGATCCAGCCTTCCCCACCAAAAGGAGATTTAAACAGGTAGCCGAAGATCACAGCGGGGTTCAAGGTGGGGTTGGTAATTACCCGCACATCGCCACCCCCTGGAGCCCAAGTGTCATAGACACCGCCAAACCACATGGCCTTGGCCACCAATAGGAAAGCCCCCAACCCCAACAGGATCAGGTGGATCCCCAGGATGGTGGTCATCTTGTTCTTGTCTTTCCAGTCGTAGCCGAAGAAGGGGAAAGACTGCTCCAGAGTTTCTGGGCCGCGAATGGCGTGATAAATGCCCCCCAACCCCAGCACGGCGCTGGAGATCAGGTGCAGCACCCCGATGACAAAGTAGGGGTAGGTGTCAATCACCTCGCCCCCCGGGCCAACCCCCCAGCCCAGAGTGGCCACGTGGGGCATCAGGATCAGGCCCTGCTCATACATAGGCCGATCCGGCGTGAAGTGAGCCACCTCAAACAGCAGCATCGCCCCCGCCCAGAAGACGATCAGGCCAGCGTGGGCCACATGGGCGCCCAAAAGCCGACCGGAGAGATTAATCAAGCGGGCATTCCCAGCCCACCAGGCAAATCCGCCTTGGGTGCGATCTTGCACCACTGCAGAACCAAATGTTGTCGAGGTCACAGAGACCAACCTCCAATGATAGTCAGGAACAAGAGACACCAAAAAAAGTTTAGTTAACGCGAGCGCCTGCCGTTGGGCTCCCTGTCCACTGGGATCCGCGGCAGGGGATCCCTTGGGCAAGCGCTCATCCTCACAGAGCAGATCTCTAGGGATCTACCGCAGCTAAAGTCGAGCGAGCTCAGTGGGTTTAGAGCGCATTGCCGCGGGGGAGGACTTCTTCAGGGAACTCAAAGCGCTCATGGGGTTGGTCCTGCGG
>NZ_JANSIK010000102.1:0-797 GCF_047462035.1 Synechococcus sp. R5-15
TAGGTCGTGTTGATCTTATGTTAGGATAGAGAGAATAATTTATAGAGGAAAGAGGATGAAGTTGGTTTTTTTAGATGAAAACAAATGGCAGAAGATATTGGCTTTTTTACAGACAGAAGAGAGAGTTAACATTGGGAAAGAAGCAAACTGCAAACAGTTTATTGAAGCAGTTCTTTGGATAGCCCGTTCCGGTGCTCCTTGGCGCTACCTCCCAGAAGGATATGGCAAATGGTACACCATCTATCAAAGATTCCACCGGTGGAGTCGTTTTGGAGTGTGGGAACGGATGTTCAAGTATTTTATTGACGACCCTGATTTAGAGCATCTCATTATTGATTCAACCATGGTTCGAGCGCACTCCTGTGCTGCCGGAAAAAAGGGGAGCAAGCTTTGGGGAGAAGCCGAGGCGGATACAGCACCAAGATTCATGTGAGTGTAGATGGGTTGGGAAATCCGCTGGAATTGAGAATAACTGGCGGAGAAAAGAGCGATATTACTCAAGGGGAAGAATTGATAGAGGGCTGGCAGAGAAAGGATACCAAAGTAATTGGGGATAAAGGATATGATGCGGATAAGTTGATTGAGAAGATAGGGGAAGCTCAAGCGGTTATTCCGCCTAAAAGGAATAGAAAGACGCAGCGGCATTATGACAAGCATCTGTATCAAGAGAGGCATTTAATCGAATGCTTTTTTCATAAGTTAAAGCAGTACCGGCATCTATTTTCTCGTTTTGACAAATTGGCCAGGAACTTCTTGAGTTTTCTCTATCTCGTCAGTGCTCTCTTTTGGCTCAAATG
>NZ_JANSIK010000103.1:0-4910 GCF_047462035.1 Synechococcus sp. R5-15
GACGAACTTTTGGCGCCCGGCACCTACTGCGACACCTACAACTCCGAAGCCCAACTCCTGGAGAAAATCCACTACTACCTAGACCATCCCCAGGAGGCCATTCAAATTGCCCGCCGCGCTTATCACACTTTCGACCAACACTGGCATCCCCGCCACCGCATTCAGAACCTGCTGGACTGGGTGTTTGGGGGAGAGCTGCCGGAGCCCTTTCGTTACTCGCCCCGCTCTGATGTGCGCTACTTTGTCAGCACGGCCAGCTCTGCCTGGATAGACACACGACTAGGAATCTACGAGCCCATTCAAGAGCTGCATCGCGTGCAGGAGCGACTGAGGGTATTTGTTGGCCGAGGCTGTCCTGGGGTGATAGCCGCGGACTTGCTGGACTTGCCGCGGCTGGAGCTGTATGTGGAAGAGGGGTTTGGGGATCCGTGTGCCCTGCTGCAGCAGGTTGGAGTGCCCGAGCGAGTTCATGAGGTGAGGGGGGAGCCAGCCAGTTGGCCTAGTTTTGATGCGGTGGTGTGCACAGCTGAGGACTTGCAGCGGCTGGGGCGGCCTTTGAGAACCAGCTTTGCTTTCATCCTGGGAGAAGACACCCAGCTCCTCTTTGCCAATGCGGGAAACATAACAGAAACTTTTCTCATTTACTTAGTCCAAGGCCGCAGCTCCGTTCCGTCAGCTTGGCTGTGGGGGTACGAAGGCGTCGAGTACGAAGGAACGGTGGCCAGACTTAGTCGAGTCTATCAGCCTGCTGTTTCTGTTCTTTCTGATGTCAGGGTTGTCGTGGATGTGAGGGCCGGGGTAGGTGTGGCCAGCGCTTGTTTCAGGACTTTTCACCCTGAGGCGGCCATTCATTGTTTCGAGACGAACCCTTTGGCCTTGCACCTACTGCAGCAGAATGCTTTGACTTTGGAGAACTGCTTTGTGCATCCGGTGGGGCTGGCGGGGCAGGATAGTTGCAGAACCCGTCGCCTCTGGCCGGAGGATCCTCAGGCCGAGTGGGGAGTGGAGCAGCTGCTCCCTTTCCGGGAAGCCAGGGCAGCCCTCAAGGAGTTGGGTTTGGAGCCCATCGATGTGCTCAGGGTGGCTACAGGTGGAGATGAGGTGGAGGTGTTGACCAGCTTGCAAGAGCAGCTCAAAGACATCAAGGTGATTTACGTGGAGTTTACTTCTGAGCAAGACCGCAAGCAGATTGACCAGATGTTGGATCCCTCTCATCTCCTCTGGCAGGGGGAGATTTCTCAAGGTAACTACGGCTGTCTCTGTTACCTGAGCAGAGCTTACGTTTAGGTAAAGTAGCTGAACAAAGTAAAAAAATGAGCCACGGAGCGGAACAAATACGACTCTCTCTCAGATCTAAGCTTCCTCTTTAGGTCTACCTGCATGTTATCTTGCCTGTAAAGTCATCTTATCCCCAACTGAACTGACTATAACTGGAAAAAACTATACTGGGCAGACAAGTCAGGAGAATTTCTAGCCATCTTGTAGTAGATGTCAGACTGGATACTTACAAACAAACTTCTGGCCGGGATCCGAGCTCAGCAGGCAGGAGATCTGCGGCAAGCAGAGGCCATTTACTCCGAAATCTTGGCGGATTTTCCTGAGCAAGCCGACGCTTTGCACCTGCTGGGAACGGTGGCCCAGACCAAGGGTGATTTGGAATGGGCAGCTGCGCTAATTGCCGAGGCTATTGAGTTAAATCCTTGCGTAGCTCTTTATCATCACAACTTAGGCGTGGTCTACGAGTCTTCGGGCCAATGGGAGAAAGCCTTATCCTGCTACCAGCAGAGCTTAAACCTCAATCCCGATGCCACTCTTTCCGCCTTTCAAGCTGGCAAGATCCTCGTTAACTTACGTCGCTGCGAAGAGGCGATCCCCCTGCTCAATTCCCTGTTGGTAAACTCGGATCGAGCAGCAGGGATCCCTTTGGAAGAGGTGCATCTGAATCTGGCCATCGCCTGCCGAGATCAAGGAGAACACGCTGTTGCCTTGGATCACCTGGAGAAAGCATTGGCTTTGGATCCCCAGTTAGAACAGGCTCGTTGGTTTTATCATCTCTACTTGCCGGCAGTCTATCAGAGTGAGGAAGAGCTCAACTCCTTTCGTGCTCGCTTTGTTGAGCACCTGGATCGTCTTATTGAGGAAACTCCCCTAGAAACAGAGGAGCAACGTCGCACAGCGCTGTGGGCATCAGGACTGGGAACCAATCACTACCTACAGTACCAAGGCTACAACGACCTGGATTTACAGAAAAAATATGCCCAGTTTGTTCAACGTATAGTCAACGCTTGCTATTCCCAGTGGAGATATCTTCCTCACCAATCCCAGCCAGAGGATCCCATCCGAGTTGGGTTTGCCTCAGCTTCCATGCGAGCTTGCTCTTACAGCCGCTTATCTCTGGGTTGGGTTAAGTACCTGAACGCCAATTGGGCTGATGGACAGGCTAACTCGGAGCGAAAGTTTCAAGTCTTCGCCTATCACTTGGATCCCAGAACCGATTTCATGACAGACCGGTATCGTCAATATGCCGATGTGTTTCGACACATTCCCACCGGACTTGAGGATGCAGCCCGACAAATCCTACAGGATCAGTTGGATATTTTGGTGTATTTGGAGATCGGCCTTTCGCCTCTCATTCTGCAACTGGCTTCCCTGCGACTGGCACCGATACAGTGCTCCACTTGGGCTCATCCTGTAACTTCTGGGCTTTCTACGATTGACTATTTCCTCTCCAGCGATTTAATGGAGCCAGAGGATGCTCAAGAACATTATAGTGAAACCCTGATTCGTTTACCTCATTTGGGCACTTGCTTCGAAAAGCCGGTTTTGCCTCAGCAAAAGCGCTATCGTGAGGATTTCGGCCTGCGTGAAGATGCAGTGGTTTACCTAGCTTGTCAATACTTGGGTAAATATCTGCCCCAATATGACTATCTTTTTGCCGCTATTGCTCAGCGAGTGCCCAACGCTCAATTTGTTTTTTTGGCTCTACCCAATGCTGCTATTGCCCGACAATTTCGGGAACGGCTCACCCGGGCTTTTTCTTTGTATGGCCTCAATGTAGAAGACCACTGCCTGATCCTGCCCGGATTGGATTATCAAGACTACTTGGATCTCAACCGCTGTGCCGATCTTATGTTAGATTCCTATGGCTGGTCAGGTGGGATCACCACCTTAGAGGCCGTTGCGGTCGGATTGCCTGTGTTCACTTGCCCTGGAAAGCTGATGCGGGGGCGGCATACCTATGCCATTCTCAAAAGAATGGAGCTGGACAGCTTAATTGCCTCGGATCTGAAAAGCTATGAGGATTTGGCCGTAAAACTGGGATCCGATTCTGAGTTTCGCTACCACATGGCTGAGGAGGTTCGGCAGCGATGCCACCTACTCTTCGAAGATCGAGAATGTGTGGCAGCCCTGGCCCATTTCTTCCTCACCAGGAAGCCCGACGCCAGTAGTGGTTAGCCCACTGCGAAAAAGGGTTTTGCTCTGGATCCCTTCCTGAGGACAAAATTGGCTCAACGGCCCCACTACGCCCTTGAAGCTCCCTTCTCGAGGTCAACAGCGGAACAGCCCCCCCAGGCCGGTGCAAGCCTAAACGTGGGAAAATCCTGTCAGTGATCTGCATTTTGCTGAGAATTGCTCAGAGCATCGTAATCTAGAGGAACATTGACATCCGGTGTCCGGAGGAGTGCTTATGCCAGGGCCAGCATCGAATGCTTCTAGAACTCCGCAGGGATCCCTGCAGAGGGTTTTCTTGGGCCTTTTGGCCTCGGCTGCGGTTTTGGCAGGTTGTGGAGGAGGTGGAGGGAGCACACTACCGCCTCTGGTGAATGTCTGTGAACAAGCCTTCAGCCCAGACTTTTTCGCTTCGATTGGCCTCCGCCGACAGGGGGATAGGCGCAGTGGAACCTTGGGGCCGAATAGCCTTTTGGAGTTTTATTTCGATGCCGCCGGCAATATTCTGGATGCTCGCACAACTCCGCCGCCTCCCGGCACGTTTACCTTCTATTCAGATGCGTTTCTTTACTTCCCCTCTGCAGCCAACGTTACCGGGGTTACAATCCGGCTGACCAGCCCGGTTTTCGACCCGCTATTGGTCATCGGCAGCTTTGACAGCAACCGGAGATTGGATCCTGACGTTTTTGTAAATGATGATGCTGCCCCTGGCAACTTTACCACCTCTCAGCTAACCATCCCCGTGCGGCAAAACCGCTGCTACTTGCTCCAGGTGCAAAGCTACTGGGCGCAAAATGCCTCTCCAGCCGCTGGGCCGGGCAGCCCTGGGCGAGGCCCTTACACCATCGAAGTTGTGAGCGAAAGCTTTGCTGCTCCTCCTCCACCGCCTCAACGGCAACAGAAACCGGACGATAGGGAAGACGGCGGCGGCGGTGATCGGGGAGGAGGCGTAGGTATTTAGCTCTGCCGTGTGAGCCTAATGGCGAAGCTGGCGCTACCACAGGTAGCCGTTCCTCGAATCGAGCGCCCGTCAGCGCTGACAGTGCCGCTCCAAGTGATGGTTGGGGTGCCACTACCCGCTGCCTTACCGCTGACAGAAAGTTGGTTGCCGATGAGCTGGCCACTGCGTTCGGAAAAGCTGAGAGAGGAAACGCTGATCTGGTTGCCCTCCTGACGAATGGAGACGGTTTCCTGGACGCCAGCCGCAACATTGACCTTGCACAGGGATCCCTGCCAGATAAAAGATCCTCCCTCGTAAAGCCACTCGCCGCTGAGGGCCAGCTCTGCCGCAGGCGTTGGCGTTGCCGGGGCAGGTGTGGCGGTGGGAGTAGGAGGTGGAGGCGGGGTGGGGGTAGGAGTACGAGGGACAAGCGGGGTGAATCGAGGGATAGGGGTAAGCGTCGGTGTCGGAGTGGGTGTTGGTGCTGGAGTCGGGGTGGGTGTCGGTCTCGGAGTGGGTG
>NZ_JANSIK010000104.1:0-6991 GCF_047462035.1 Synechococcus sp. R5-15
TATTAAACCCAAGCAGGGCAAGGAATGCAAGACCCATTTGCGAGGGATCCGGAAAAAAGTCGGCAAAAAGAGCTGCGGCGAGGGGGTTTTGGGGCTGGAAAGCCTTGTGGCACAAGGCATCGAGGGATCCGACGAAAGAATCGGCCTTTGCGGCTTTTGGCGGATCGCTCGCGGAGGCGTTGATACCGTTTGGGTGTTGTCTTGGAAACAAGGGTGAGTACCCGAGCCTCAACCGGAGTTTGCGGGGCTTGGCGATTGCCCAAGGCGTGCCCCCTAGCCGCGGGTGTAGCCGGCTGGGGGATGAAAGCAGATACGATGTTTTCAACTTTTCACAGTCGGAGAAATCTCATGAAAAAGTGGATTGCCTCGGCTACAACCCTACTCTGCTGTGTGCTTGTCCTGGTTTTGTTTTGGCCCCATGTTACCTCTGCCCAGAGGCAGACCCTCAATCTCTACATCTGGTCAGAATACATCGATCCCGACATCCTCACTGCCTTTGAAAAAGCCACCAACAGCCGCGTGCTGGTCAGCGTGTACGAATCCAACGAAGACATGGTGGCCAAACTGCGGGGGGGTGGCACCAGCCAGTACGACATTGTTGTTCCCACCGACTACATTGTGCCCAACATGTTGGAGCTGGGACTGCTGCAGCCTCTCAACAAAGAATTGATCCCCAACCTAAGCAACCTGGGCGAAAAATTTGTCGGCCTGCCCTTTGATCCAGAAAACACCTACACCGCCGCCTATCAGTGGGGCACCACCGGCATTGGCTACCGCAAAGACCGCCTGCCCGAAAACTTTGAACGCTCTTGGGGATTGATTTTCGACCCGCAGCAGCAGTATGGCCCCTTTGTGATGATCGACGAGATGCGCTCCATGATCGGCGCTGCTGCCGTTTACCTGGGCTTCGATATGAACACCACCGTTCGCTCCGAACTGCAGCAGATCCAGCAGCTTTTGATCGACACCAAGCGCCGCAGT
Source organism: Synechococcus sp. R5-15 (assembly GCF_047462035.1). Taxonomy (NCBI): domain Bacteria; kingdom Bacillati; phylum Cyanobacteriota; class Cyanophyceae; order Synechococcales; family Synechococcaceae; genus Synechococcus; species Synechococcus sp. R5-15. The sequence goes on from NZ_JANSIK010000104.1 coordinate 982, forward strand.
GCCGGCCTAATTGGGGGCGTGGGGGGCAAAAACCAACTGGTTTCTGGAACGGCCAATGTAGCCATCGTCTACAGCGGCGATGCCCTGCAAGCTGCCGAAGAAAACCCCAACATCGGCTATTTTGTCCCCCGCGAGGGTGCCCACATTTGGCTGGATGTAATGGCCATTCCCGCCCAGGCCCCCAACCCCGAGCTGGCCAATCGCTTCATCAATTTCATCCTGGATGCTGAAGTCGGCGCTCAACTGAGCAACCACAACCGCTTCGCCACCCCCAACGCTGCAGCTCTGCCCATGATCAACCCAGAAGATCGGCAAAACCCGGCCATCTACCCTGACGAAGAGGCCCTTGCCAAACTCACCTACCTTAAAGTGCTGTCAGGGGAAGAGCTGCGCCTCATCGACGCCCTCTGGACAACCGTGAAAAGCAGCTAGGGATCCCTTGTTAGCTCTCGACATAAAACTTGACACTTTTTAATATCTGAGCCACATTAAAGATGTCACCTGTTGATGGAGCTAGAACCATGGAAAACCAAGAAGCTAAGTTTGGCTTTACCACCTTCGCCGAAAAATGGAATGGCCGTTTGGCAATGCTGGGCTTTGTGATTGGCGTTGCGACCGAGTTGCTGACCGGCCAAGGGATCCTCTCTCAAATTGGCCTGATGTAATCCCGGTGGGCCTAGGACACTGCTGTAGATTCTTGCTTGCCTGGCTGTAGTTTCCACCCTCTGCAAAGCAGCCAGGCTTTCGCATTGCCCTCGATTCTGGATTTAGGTCTGAATGAATCCAAATGGAAGTGGAAGCGAAATGCAGGCTGTTAAGTCCAGCTTCCACTGCCTTGCTTCTGCCGCTGACTCTCCTCTTCCACTGGGAGAGGGGCGGGGAGTGAAAGCTAGCAGCGCAGAAGGCTTGGGATCCCTAGGAATCTACTCTTCCAAATCCTGCAAGTACTGGCGGATATCAGCCAAGATGCGTTCTAGGTCTTCTGGGGCCTGGAGAGCGCGTGCCCATTCTAGGTCATGATCACCTTGGGATCCCTGCTGGGCCAGCGCCACTCCTAAGTGTTCCAGCTCGCGAACCACTTGGCAAAAAGCATTAGCTCCCACGTTGGAGCTGGCTCCTTTGAGGCGATGGGCGATCCGCCGCATTCTTTCTGCGTCGTAACCGGCAATGGCTTGGCGCAGTTGCGGAAGCTGGGTTTCGCAATCTTGGATGAACACCTGCAATAGCTCTCGCTGAAACCCGCGATCCCCGCCGGAAACCTGATCCAGGTAGGCAGAGTCGATGGGGTAGGGCTGGGTGGGAGAAGAGGGATCCCGGCTCTCGGCGGGGGAAGCTGGAGAGGCTGCTTTAGAAGCGGATCCATTGGAGGATCCTGCTGCAGACTGGGCAATCACCTGGCTCCAGTGGTTGAGCACCCTTTCCAAATCTTCCTTCAGCACCGGCTTGCTGAGATAGTCATCCATGCCTGCCTGCAGGCAGCGCTCCCTATCCTCCTGCATGGCGTTGGCCGTGATGGCGATGATGACGGCGCGACGGCGGGATCCCTTCTCCAGTCTTTCCTGCTGGCGGATACGGCGGGTGGCCTCGTAGCCATCCATCACCGGCATCTGACAATCCATAAGAATGAGGTCGTAGCTGACCTTCTGCAGGAGATCCAACACCTCCTGACCATTGGCCACCACATCGGCCTTGTAGCCCAAACTCTCGAGCTGGCGCAAAGCCACCTTTTGGTTGACGGGGTTATCCTCTGCCAGCAAAATGCGCAGGGACTGCTGGGGTCGGTCGGCCATAGGCGTCGTCTGAGAGAGAGGGGGGCCAATGCCCAAAAGAGAGGTGGAGAGGCCAGAAGATTTCCCCAGGGCCATGGCCAACGCCTCCTGCAGACGGCTTTGTTTTACCGGCTTAACCAAGTAGGCAGCAAAGCCGATTTCGGCAGCGCGGCGGGAGTGCTCCCCCAGTCCCAGGGAGGTCATCATCACCAGTTGCGTCTCGGCCAGTTGCGGATCTGCCTTGATCCAGCGGCCCAAGGTCTCCCCATCCACCTCTGGCATTTGCATATCCAAAACGGCCAGGGGGAAGGGTCTGCCTTCCCGAACGGCTTGGCGTAGCTTGTCCATGGCCTGATAGGCATTTTCGGCCTCTTCCACCACCATTCCCCAAGCCGTGGCCTGGCAGCGCAGGATCTTGCGATTGGTGGCATTGTCGTCCACCACCAACAGCCGCTTGCCCTGCAAATCCACCGGGACACGAGCAGAAGGCTGGGCAAGCTGCTGGACGTAGGGCTGCCGCTCCAGGGTCAGCTCGACGCTGAAGGTGCTGCCCTGTCCCTCCTGGCTTTGCAACGAGATGGTTCCCTCCATCAGTTCTGTCAGTTGTTTGCAGATGGCCAAGCCCAGTCCCGTACCTCCGTATTTGCGGGTAGTAGAGGCATCCACCTGGCTAAACGGTTGAAACAGCTTGCTCTGCGCCGCCGCCGGGATCCCGATCCCGGTATCTCTCACCGAGAGCCTGAGGTGGACATGGGTAGCGGTTTCTTGCAGCACCTCTGCTTGGATCACCACCTCTCCTCGGTGGGTGAACTTAATGGCGTTGCTTACCAAATTGTTGAGGATTTGCCGCAGACGCGAAGCATCTCCCCGCAGGTAGCGCGGCACTTCCGGTGGCATGAGCACCGCCAGCTCCAATCCCTTGGCGTGGGCAGTGGGGGCAAACAGATCCGCCACCTCTTCCAGACACGAGCGGAGATCGAAATCCAGGATCTCCAGCTCCATTTCCCCGGCCTCCAATTTGGAGAAGTCCAGGATGTCGTTGATGAGGGTGAGCAGCGCATCGCCGCTGACGCGGATGGTCTCTACAAAGTCCCGCTGTTCTGCATTGAGGGGGGTCTCCAGCAGCAGGCCCGTCATCCCCAACACCGCGTTCATGGGGGTGCGGATCTCGTGGCTCATGGTGGCTAAGAAGCTGCTCTTGGCCTGGGCAGCCTGCTCAGCTGCTTTGCGGGCCTGCTCCAGCTCCAGGCTGCGCTTTCTCTCCCGTTCCAAAAGGGCTGCCTGGGTGAGGGCAATGCCAATTTGGCTGGCCAACTGCGATAGCAGCTCCATCTCAAAGGGTTGCCACTGACGGGGCCCGGAGCACTGGTGGGCCAGCAACAACCCCCACAACTGCTGCTCCAAAAACAGCGGCACCACCAAGTTGGCCCTGACCTGCATTTTTTGCAGCAGCTCTAGGTAACAAGGCTCCAGTCCTTCACTTTCCACATCGCTAACAACGCGAACGCGGCCCTGGCTGTAGAGCTGGGCGTACTTTTCCTGAAAACAGGGATCCTCGATCACCTCTCCCATCAAGGAGGGGATCCCCGGCTGAGTTTTCTCGTTGGAGATGATCCCAGAACCATCCGGCTGGAAGCGGTAGACCAAGACTCGGTCGGCTTTGAGCAGGGCTTGGATTTCTGTTACCGCCGTTTCCAGGATCTCGGCAATATCCAAAGATTGGCGGATCTTTAAGCTAAGATCGGCCAGGAGTTGAGCCCGCCGGCTCTGGCGCTCCAGCTCTTCGGCAGCTTTTTTGCGCTCGGTGATGTTGCGGAAGATGCCCCGCGTGGCGACCATCACCCCATCTTCAAAGTGGCAGTTGACATTGCCCTCCACCCAGACCGTTTCCCCGTTAGCAGTTACAAAGGCCGCCTCGACGTTTTCCAATAGCTCTCCTGCCATGAGCTTTTGAAAAAGCATCTGGCAGTGTTGCCGATAGTCGGGGTGGATGATGTCGAAAACCCTCATTTGCTGGATTTGAGTTTCGTCGTAGCCCAGGGTTTCTTTCCAGGCGCGGTTGACATACAAAAAGCGCCCTTCGGCATCCACGCTTTGGATGAGGTCAGTGGCATTTTCAAAGAGATCCCGGTAGCGCTCTTCGCTTTCTTTCAAGGCCAGCTCCGCCAGCTTGCGGTCGGTGATGTCGATGCCGGTGCCCATGACAAACTCCACCTCGCCGGCAGCGTTGATTAGGGCGGTGTTAGACCAAGAAATAAGCCGCAGTGCCCCTTGCTTGGTGCGCCAAAAATTCTCATGGCGATTCAAAAAGAGGGAATGATTGCCCTTGAGCTGTTCAAAAGCTTGCTTCACACCAGGCACATCTTCCGGCGGGATCAAACCCAAATCCCACAGCAGCCGGCCCTTGACTTCTGCCAGCGAGTAGCCAGAGAGCTGCTCAGCAGCGCGGTTGAAGCGCAGGATACGCCCTTCTGGATCCATGACCACCACCAGCGCCCCTGCCGTATCGATAACCGCGTTGGTAAAATCTCGCTCTTGCTTGAGGGATCGTTCTGCCTCTTCTCGCTCGGCAGTCTCCCGACGGATGAGGAAGTAAACCGAGGCCAAAACCAGGTAAGTAAAAATGAGCCCGCCAAAAGCAATGAGATTGGTTCTAACCCAGGCAAACTGAAATTCCTGGCTGCGTTGCTGCAGAAGGCGATTTTCCTCCTGCTGGAGCACCCGAATCAACTCGGCAATTTGCTCCACCAACCTTGGCCCTTCGCTGCTTTCCAGGGCTTCCTGGGTGGCGAGTAGCCCCTCTTGATCCCTCAGTTGCTCCAGCAGCAGCTCTAGGCGCTTCAGGCGCTCTTGCTGCAGGGGGTTGTCAGCAGTGAGCTCTTTCAACAAGCGCAGATGGGTGGAGGTGGCTTCAAGGCTGGCTTGGTACTCACTGAGATAGCGAGGATTATTGGTCAGAAGATAACCATATTGACCGGCTTCGGCGGCGCGGGTTTCCGCCAGCAATCCTTCCAAGTTTTGGATTGCTTTCAGAGTGTGGGCCACTCGTTCTGTAAGCTGCGGCAGTTGAGAGGCATTCCGCTGAGCTGAGTAGGTGATCCCGCCCAAAAGCAAGGCAGCCAGGCCAAAACCGGCGGTAACTTTGAGGAGAAAGCGGTTTTTGCGGGCAGGTTTAGTATCCCCCGACTTAGGCAGCAGAGGCGTCTGAGCCAGTTCCCTCAAGCTACGGCGCAGCTCCAACTGAGCTACTACCTGATGGGCCAGAGCCTTGAGCTGCTCCAATTGCTCCGGGCTAAGCTGCCGAGGCTGATAATCGATAACGCAAAGCGTGCCTAAGGCTTGCCCTTCTGGAGTTACCAGAGGGATGCCAGCATAGAAGCGGATGTGGGGCTCTTGCGTAACAAGCGGGTTGTCGGCAAAGCGCGGATCCTGAGTGGCATCGGGCACCACCAGCGGCTCTTGGGGAGACAAGATGGCGTGGGCGCAGAAGGCCACATCCCGGGGAGTCTCCTGCACATCGACGCCGAATTTGGCTTTAAACCACTGGCGGTGTTCGTCGACAAGGCTGACCAGAGCAATGGGCGTGCCGCAGATGTAGGCGGCAAGGCGGACGATCTCGTCAAAGGCAGTTTCAGGTGCCGTATCGAGAATCTGATACTGCCGCAGGGCAGCCAGCCGCTGCTCTTCGTTGGGAGGGAGGGGGGCCTTAGGCATAGGTCAAACTAAGCGGAGAGAAAGGGATCCCGATCCACCGATCTCGGAGGTCGATAGTCTCAAGGTAAAAGAGGTAACCCCAGCATAACTTCCAAGCCTCTCCACCGGAAGCTACAGGGATCCGATCCCCAAGCTTGCTTCCTGTTGGATTAGTTTGCTACATTTTCGCCATGCTGGTGTCAGCTACTCTGGCTTCTGCAGGCGAGCCAAAATAAGGGTCTGAGCCGTGGCCCGTCCAGAGCCGCCGCGGGCAGAAGGGAAAAAGACTTACCGGATCCCAGTTTCAGTATTTATACTGATGTCAAAGATGAGAAAGCTCAATAAGCATCCTCTGATGCATTTGGTTTCACTCACCCTATAAATAATCAAATCCTAACATTTTTAAGCAAGCTTCGAGTTGAAATTTCTCAACGGAAGACTTACTATAGAGCGACGAGCTTTGTAAAGGGGGAATACTCTCAGCTAGAAATCGCAGGAGCCCCGCACTGTACCCGTAGGGTCAGTGTCGGGAGGAATGCGCTTTGATG
>NZ_JANSIK010000105.1:0-21105 GCF_047462035.1 Synechococcus sp. R5-15
CCGCAGGACCAACCCCATGAGCGCTTTGAGTTCCCTGAAGAAGTCCTCCCCCGCGGCAATGCGCTCTAAAGGAAGCCGTTCTGGTCTCGTCAGGGATCCGCTCCCGGCGAATCTTGAGTAATCAAAAATCAAAAACTAAAGAGTTCAGGGATCCCTCATGGGATCCCTTTTTGTGTTGGGCGCGAGGTGGCTAGGAAGGGATCCCGTCTCGCAGGCGGGCGCGAATGGCTTGCCAGATCTGTTCAACCAACTGGGGCGGGCTAGTTTCTGACCGGATGGGCACCCGCACATCGGCTTGGGCGTAGAACGGCTCTCGCTCTTGCATCAGCTTGTACAGGGCAGCTTGGGGGTCGGGGGTTTGCAGCAGGGGGCGTTGGCCGGGATCCCGCTTGAGCCGCTGCCAAATCAGCTCGGGGGCCACATCCAGCCAAACGGTGAGGCCATGGTGCAAGTAGCTCCAATTTTTGGGGCGCAACACAATGCCGCCGCCTGTGGCGATCACCAGCCGGGTGTAGCTGCTCAACTGGGCCAACACCTGCGTCTCCAGATCCCGGAAGTAGGCTTCCCCATGCTCGGCGAAGATCTGAGCGATGGAAGAACCCCCCACCTGCTCCACCAGACCATCGGTGTCGAAAAATTGAAAGCGCAACTGGGCTGCCAGCTCCGATCCCACGGTGGATTTGCCGCTGCCCATCATCCCAATGAGATAAACATTTACGCCGCGCAGGCGCTCAACTTCCTCGGGGTGGATCATGGGAAAGGTACCTAGATATAGCCATGCTCGGCCAGAAACTCCAGAGAAACGCTGCTCTCGGGGGGCAGCAAGCCCAGCAATTTTTCCACATACTTGCCCAAAATATCCGCCTCTATGTTGACGGGATCCCCAACTTGGAGCTGAGAAAGGTTGGTCTCGCGGTAGGTTTGGGGGATCACAGCCACCTTGAACCAGCAGCCCCCTTGGCGCACCTCAGCAATGGTCAAGCTCACCCCATTCACCGCCACGCTGCCCTTGGGTACGATGTAACGCCCGATCTCTTCAGGAACCTTGAAGCTCAGCTCCCAGGCGTTGCCGGTGGCGGCTTGATCCCACAGTTGCCCCACCCCATCGATATGGCCGCTGACAAAATGCCCCCCTAACTTGTCTCCTACCCGCAGCGCCGGTTCCAGGTTGACTGTGCGCGGGCCGAGGGATCCCTGGCCCCAAGTCGAGCGCCGCAGGGTTTCCGGCGAAACATCGGCCAAAAATCCATCGGGCAGAATCTCCACCACCGTCAGGCAAAGGCCGTCCACCGCCACGCTATCTCCATAGGCCAACTGAGGTTGCAACCGGGGACAGGTAACCCGTAGCTGTGAAGAATTGATCAACTGGGCTGTGCCCAAACTTCGAACCAGACCCGTAAACATTGCTTTGGCTCCTTAGGTTTTGCCGGCTGCCTTTTTGGCTTTCTGTTTTTCTCGCTCTTTGGCTCGTTTTTCGGCAGCGATTCGCTCTTGTCGGGCTTTCTCTTTCTCTTCAGCGATCTTTTCTAGATAGTAGTGATAGTTGCCCTGGTAGGCGACCAACTCTCCGTTGCGAATCTCTACAATCTTGTTGGCCACTTTTGAGATAAAGTAGCGGTCGTGAGAAACAAGGATCACCGTGCCATCGTAATGCTGTAAAGCTTCTTCCAGCATCTCTTTGGCCGGGATATCTAAGTGGTTGGTGGGCTCATCCAAAATCAGTAGGTTGGCCGGCTGAAGTAGCATTTTCGCCAACGCCAAGCGGGCTTTTTCTCCCCCGCTCAAAGCCGCTACTTTCTTAAAAACGGCGTCGCCGCTGAACAAAAAGCGACCCAACAGCGTGCGCACTTCTTCGTTTTTCCAGTCGGGCACTTCGTCATGGATGGTGTCCAAGACGGTTTTGCTCAGATCCAAAGCCTCTGCTTGATTTTGCTCGAAGTAGGCAGGGATCACATTGTGTGCTCCCAATTTCACAGATCCCTCGGTAGGTTGCTCTAGGCCGGTGATAAGACGCAGCAGGGTGGATTTTCCTGCCCCATTGGGCCCCAGAAAGGCGACGCGATCCCCACGCTCGATCAACAGCTCCGCACCCAAAAACAAAATCTTATCTCCATAAATGTGCGTCAAATTCTCGATCTTCACCACCTCGCGACCACTGCGGGGAGCAGGGGGAAAGCGAAACTTGAGGGTACGCACGTCGCCAATGGGCGCTTCGACCCGCTCGATCTTTTCCAGTTGTTTTTCGCGGCTTTTGGCCTGAGTGCTGCGGGTGGCACTGGCCCGGAAGCGATCGATGAAGGTTTGTTGCCTTTCAATTTCCTTTTGCTGACGTTCGTAGGCAGCTTGTTGTGCCTCTCGCCGTTCAGCTTTTTGGAGTAGGTATTGAGAATAGTTACCCAAGTATGTCGTAGAAACTCCTCGCTCCGTCTCCACAATTTGGGTGCAAAGCCGATCCAAAAACTCTCGATCATGAGAAACAATCACCATGGGGATCGTCAAGCTCTTGAGGTAGTTTTCCAGCCACTCAATGGTCTCCAAGTCTAGGTGGTTGGTCGGCTCGTCTAGCAACATCAAATCGGGTTTTTGCAGCAGGATTTTCCCCAGGCTGATGCGCATCTGCCAGCCGCCGCTGAAGGCGCTCACCAACCGATCCCCGTCCTCCGGCTCAAACCCCGTTTCCGGCAGGATTTTCTCAATACGCGCCTCCAGTTCATAGCCATGTAAACTCTCAAATTGGCGCTGTAGACGATCTAGACGGCGCAAAAGGGTTTCCAACGTGTCCGCGTCCGCCTGCTCCATCTGTTGGGTGATTTGGGCAATTTCTTGGTGAATGCGGTTTTCCTCTTGAAAGACTGTCCAGAACTCTTCTCGCACCGTTCGGGCGGGATCCACTCCAAATTCTTGGGTGAGATAGGCGATGCGCAGGTTGGCGGGGCGGATCACCTCGCCGCTGGTCGGTTCTTCTTGCCCGCAGATAATCTTGAGCTGGGTGGTCTTTCCGGCCCCGTTTACTCCCACTAGGCCGACGCGATCCCCAGGCTTAACTTCCCAGTTCACATCCTTGAGCACCTCACCGGTGGGATAGATTTTGCTAATGTGTTCCAGTCGCAGCATAATGCTCCTTGGGGATCGGGACCAATTGGAGAAGTGTGGCGTTTTCTTTACATTCTTTACTCGATTTTACGTATTCTTGGGATCCCTGTCCATGGATCCTGAGCAATTTCTGCTTGATTTCTCCCTCTCATTGATCTTGCCGGGATCCACGACAGCGTTTAATATTTCTGGTTTGCCTTCAGAAGTGCCTGCTGAACCCTGTTCGATCTTTATTTCATGTCTTCAAGGCTTGTTTGTCGGTACCCTTAGTATGGACTCTTTTGCCAGAAGCCTTGTGAGGCTTCTCTAAGGCTTAAACGACCTCTAATGCCAGCGGGGAAAAGCCAGTTCCTGAGAGAGATTGAAGTAGCCGGTCGTGATGACAATGAGGAAGGTTGATCGGATAAGTTTTCAGTGTATGGGATGCTTACTTCGTCTCTTGTTTCTGAAATCCCCGGCAACCTATTTTTCTCTTTTGGGCATGTCCTAATGAGCTATCAATCCATTGACATTAGCAGTCAGCTCAGACAAGTTATGGTCTCTTGAGTTGACTTCTTATCTAACATAAAACCTTTGTTGATTTTGACAGGAAAGCCAATGGCGACGGGGATCAACTCAGAAGGACACTACGCCTTGGCTTGATCCTCGAGGGAACGGGGGGATCCCTGAAACAGGGCAGGATGACCTGTTCTGCCTCCCTGAACCGACAGAGGATTTTGTCTGTGGGCAGGCGGCTGTTGGGCCAGAAGCCGCTTCACCTCTGCATTAAGCTGACTTTCGTTGAAGGGCTTGGTCAAGTAGGCGGTTGCCCCCGACCATTTGCCGCGGATGCGGGCCAGCAGACCATCGCGAGCGGTAACCATCAGGATGGGAAGGGACTTAAACTCTTCTAAGCTGCGCACAATGCGGCAAAGCTCTAGACCATCGATCCCCGGCATGGCGATATCCATCAACAACAGGTGGGGCCGATGCTGAAACAACAAAGGAAGCACCTCGGCGGGGTTGCCCGTTGTAATCACCTGATAGTTGGGCAAATACTGCCGTAGGATTTCCTGCATCACCACGCTGTCGTCCACCGCCAAGATGGTTATCGGGTTGTGGCGCTTGGTCTGCAGCAGCTCTTGGGGTGTTTGTAGGCTGACCAAACCTTTTTTCGCCCAGGAGGCAAAGAGATTGGCCACCTCCAGCCGATCCCGGCACAGCTTCTTGGCGATTGCTTCCAGCGACTGGCCATCTTTGGTGAGGGTGTGGAGCTTCTGTCGTTGCTCATCGGTGATGCGGTAGCGGTTGACCCGTTCCCAATTGACCACCGGCACCGCCAACAGGGTTGGGATCGCCACCTTCAAATCTGCCCAGCGATCGTGGCGCCGGGCGGCTTCTTGCAGCAGCGGCTCCAACTCAAACCCGCCAATGGGGGCCTCTTGGGCGACCTGCTCCTGCACCTCAAAGTAACAGGTGCCTGCCCGTTCGAATAGGTAGCGGTCGAAATCGGTAAGCAGGTTGAGCCACAGGGCATCTTCCAGCTCCCCCGGCTTGAGCAGGCCCAATTGCGTGATAGCCTCCAGCAGCTCAGGTAAGGAATGGTCTTTCATCAAGCGCTCTTGCACCACCGAGATGGCCCGCTGTGGCCATTCCAAGTTGAGGCGAGGAATAAAGCGGGAGAGTCGTTTCAGCAGGATTTGCGTGTTGAGGGGTTGATCGGCAGAAAAAAGCAGCCTGCCGTGGTAGTAGGTCAACACCCAGGGTTCCGCACCCTCAGAGGGATCCAGTCCCTTGAGGTGAATGTGCAGATATCCAGTGGTAAACCGCCAACCTTGCTGCCTGAGCAGTGGCGCAAGTTCCTCCGAGCCGAACACAAAACGGGACATGCAGCGTTCTCCGGGCCAACTTCTTCAGGCCAAATGAGCAGCGATTCACCTCAGCCACACGCTCAAACCGTCGAAAGGAGAGCTTCAGAGAGCTCACTTATTTTAACAACTGGCTGATCTTAGCTTTCCCGGCCATTCCTTTACAGCAAGGGAATACCGCTTTGCCAACCAGGATATACACCCATGCAATCCCATATGCAGTGCCTTGAAGGATTACCATTGCAAGGCTAGGGTCCGGCTATGGCTCTATCTTTCTAAATTGAGAGCCTGCCGTTGGGCTTGTAGCAATTCTTGGATCCCGGCTTGGGCCATCTCCAACATTTGTAGCAGTTGCGGGCGACTGAAGCAGGCGGCTTCGGCAGTGCCCTGGATCTCGATGAAGGATCCCTGCTCGTTCATAACAATGTTCATGTCCACCTCGGCTTGGCTGTCTTCCTCATAGCACAGATCCACAAGTACCTCTCCCTGCACAATTCCCACCGAAAGGGCCGCCACCTGCTGCCGCAGCGGGGATCCCTGGGCCGGATCCAGCGCCCCCTGTTTGTACAGCCAAGTGATGGCGTCGTGCAGGGCCACATACCCCCCTGTGATCGCGGCGGTGCGAGTGCCGCCATCGGCCTGCAGCACATCGGCATCGACGGTGATGGTACGGGATCCCAGCTTGCGAAAATCCAAGGCGGCGCGCAGACTGCGCCCGATGAGCCGTTGAATCTCGGCAGTACGGCCCGATAGTTTCAACATTTCCCGCGGCTGTCGTTGTTGCGTGGCTCCGGGCAACATGCGGTACTCAGCCGTCAGCCAGCCTTGGCCGGTGTTCTGCAGAAAAGGGGGAACTTCTTCGGCCACACTGGCGGTGCAAAGGACATGGGTATGGCCGAACTTGACCAACACCGAGCCAGGGGCATAGCGGGTAAAGTGGCGCTCAAAAGAAACCGGGCGCAATTGAGCAGCGGTGCGATTATCTGGGCGTTGCCAGCTCATGGACAGTTCAAAAAGGGATCCCTCGCATTGTCAACCATGTCTGCCCAATGCGGCTCAGGACTTGGAATCTTTGCAGAACATGACTGGGGCGACGGCTGCGGACGGAATTGGTCTGGGAAGGCAAGGACGACAAGTGTAGCAACCGCCGCAAATTGGATATTGCCGGGTATGCCACCTCTACGCGGAAGAAAGTGAAGCACTTGTGAGCAGCAAAACTTCTAGCGGCTGATCTCAACCCTCAGCTGCCCTACTTACCTACTTATTCCCTGCTTGTCCAAGAAAATCTAAAAAAAATGCACCAGCGCACGCTGGCGCAAGAGGGTCAACTTTTACCGGTCAGACATCGACCTAGACAAGGGCAGGGATCCGAGATCCTCCCAAGGCCTCCACCAATGCCCGCACTTGAGCCACCATGGCCACTTCATCCTGGAGCCGGCTGACAGCTTTGCCCACCCCTACACCTGAAGCGCCGGCAGCAATGGCCAAGCGCACTGTTACCGTCGAGAGGCCGGAAGCGCAGATAACCGGTACCGAGACGACACGGCTAATTTCATAGGCGGCGGCCAGGGTGGGGGCAGCCTTCTCGATCAGGCCCAGGGATCCCCCGTGAACCGGCTCGGCACTGGTGCTGCCCTCGGTTTGGATGAGATCGGCTCCCAGATCCTCCAGTTTCTCGGCCAATTCTGCCTGTTGATTCAGAGGCAGAGTGTGGGGAACGGTTACCGACAAGAGCGTGCGGGGCAGAAGAGAGCGGGTTCGGCGGGTAAGGTCTAGGACTTCCGCTGCGGAGAAGATGCGGCCTGAAGGGTAGAAGCTGTCGTAATTGCCGATCTCGGCCATGTCTGCTCCTGCCTGTACGGCTGCGGCCAACTGCTGCGGCTCCACCGCCGACACACAGATGGGCAGATCGATCTGGGCGCGTACCCGCTGCACCAATTCGGGGCTGGCAGCGATATCCACCCAAGTGGCCCCTCCCTGTTGGGCGGCGCGGGTGATGCTCAGAACCGACTGCAGGTCGAAGTTTTGTAGACCGCTGATGATCTTGAGGGCCCGACGTTGGGCCAGAGCGTCGAAAAGAGCAGCGTGAGAGGCAGTGGTCATAGGCTCGTCAGCTTGTGGAAAGGCAGTCTAAGAGGAGTGAAAACAAATGGCTGCTAAAACTGGGCTTGGGGAAGCCTTTGCTCAGTCTAGAGGGTTTGCCTCAATCCCACAAGGGATCCCTCTTTACCCCATCATCCCAGTCCTTTTGGCTCACCACAATTCTTCAATAGATTCAATAGAATAGGGATCCCTTCTTGCAAGCCATCATGTATCGCTCTCCCTTCCCCTTCCTGGGCCTGCCTGAGCCGGATCCGGAGATGGCCCAAGCAATTCTCCTGCCCGTCCCCTACGAGGCCACCACCTCCTATGGCAAAGGCACCGCCAAAGGCCCTCAGGCGCTGTTGCAGGCTTCTGCCTATGTGGAGATCTACGACGAGGTACGGGATCGCCAGCCAGCTCTTCACCCCGACTTCTCGGAAGAGATCTCCCGCTACTGGACGGCCCCCCCGGTGGAGTTGGAAGGTCTGGGATCTTCCGCCCAGGAGCTGGCTATGGCCGAAATCCAGCGTCGCGCTGCCGAGTGGGTGAGACCGGGGCGGTTCCTGCTTTCCATTGGTGGGGAGCACTCCATCAGCGGGCCCCTGATTGCTGCCCACCTGGCCCATTATCCGGAGCTGCACGTCCTGCAAATCGATGCCCACTGCGACCTGAGAGATAGCTACGAGGGATCCCGCTATTCCCATGCTTCTGCCATGGCCCGCGTGGTGGAGCAAGTGGGCAGCCGCCTCACCCAAGTGGGGATCCGCTCCATCTGCGCCGAAGACCGCCAGACCATTCGCGAGCGCCGTCTGCACACCTTTTTTGCCCACAGCTTGCACACCAAGCCAGCCCAGGAGTGGATCCCAGAGGTGATTGCCACCTTGGGCCCCCAGGTTTACCTGACGGTGGATGTGGATGGGCTGGATCCCGCTGTGGTGCCGGCCACCGGTACCCCCGAACCTGGCGGCTTGGGCTGGTGGGAGACGGTGGAGCTGATTCGGGCACTAGGACAGCAACGGCAAATTGTCGGCGCCGATGTGGTCGAGCTGTCGGTCACGGGAGAACGGGAAACCGATCGCCGCAGCGCCTTCACGGTCGCCAAACTGGCCTATCAGATCTTGGCTGCGGCCTTGGGTTAAGCTCAAGAAGAGCTTGGCCGGCCATCCCCGGGGCACCTGTTCGAGTTCTTTAGGTTTTTGGGTAACACACCTGTGAAATCGGCCCACCCCCGTCGTCCTGCTTTTGAACTTCCCGCTTTGTCCTGGATTCCCTTGGTGGGTGGGGCATTGCTGCTGATCCTCTTGGCCACCTTGCTGCAGTGCTTGGTGGTGGTGCCTGCCGGCACACGGGCCGTGGTGTTCAACTCCCTGACGGGGCTGAAGCCGCAGCCGCTGGGAGAAGGGCTGCACCTCCTGCTGCCGCTGGTGGAAACGCCTATCTTCTACGACGTGCGCACCCAAACCTACACCATGGCCTCCCAACGCTCCGAAAACCAGGGGGATGATGCGTTGAAAGTGCTCAGCGCCGACGGCCAGCAGATCTCCCTCGATGTCTCGGTGCGCTTTCGCTTGGATCCCGACCAAGTGGCCCACCTGCACCAGACCATTGGCCCTTCCTACGTGGACAAAGTGATTCGCCCAGAGGTGCGGACGGTGGTGCGCAATGAACTGGCTTTGCACCGCGCCATCGCCGTTTTCTCGGAAGAACGCGAGCAGATCCAGGAAAATGTGGAGCGGCAGCTCTCCAGCATTTTTGCTGAGAATGACCTGATCTTGCAAAACGTGCTGCTGCGCAATGTCCGCTTCTCCGACCAATTCCAAACGGCCATCGAGCAAAAGCAAATTGCCGAGCAAGAGAAAGAGCGGGAACGCTTCCTCGTGGAAAAAGCAGAGCTGGAAAAACAACGATTGGTGATCCTGGCAGAAGGAGAAGCCCAAGCCATTCGCCTCCAGGGGGAAGCCCTGAAGCAAAACCCAGAAGTGGTGCAGTTGGACTACGCGCGCAAACTGGCGCCCGGCACCCGCGTGATCATCTCCCGACCGGATCCCTGGCAGCGGTAGCGGACAGCCCGTTGGCTCTGGGTTCTGCAAAAATCTATCCCAGAGCATTGTTGCCAATTGGAACGAGAATGGGGATAGAGATCCCCGGCCTGCTGACCTGACGATGCCCCTCGACGAGCAGCTCATCCACAGCCGCATTCAGGCCATCCGATCCCAGATCCCAGACCATGTGGAGATCATGGCAGTGAGCAAAGGCTACAGTGCCGACCACATCCGCGCCGCCTATCGGGCCGGGATCCGCCACTTTGGGGAGAGTCGAGTGCAAGAGGCCGCCGTCAAACAAGGGCAACTGCAAGATCTGACCGATATCGTCTGGCACTTGATCGGGCATCTGCAGACCAACAAAGTCAAACCGGCCCTCAAGCAATTTGCCTGGATTGACAGCGTCGATAGCTTGCGCCTGGCCAAGCTGATCAACCAAAAGGCTTGGGAGCTGCACCTCACCCCCAAGCTTTGCCTGCAGGTTAAATTGGCTCCGGATCCCAATAAATTTGGCTGGCCCATCCCCGATCTGTTGCAGAGCCTCCCCGAACTGAACCAACTGCTGCAGGTGCAAATTGTGGGCCTGATGACCATTTTGCCTTTGGGCTTGAGCTCAGAGGCGGCCCTAGACCTGTTTCGCAAGCTGGCCGAACTGGCCGATTACATCCAGCGCAGCGGCTATGAACATCTGCAGGTGCACACCCTCTCCATGGGCATGTCCGACGATTACCTCCTGGCGGTGGCAGCAGGCTCTAACTTGATCCGGCTGGGGCGCGCTTTGTTTGCCGACGCCGAGCGGAAATAGATGTGGCCTCTGTGAAGCTGTTAAATTGTGATTAAATTTTGTGTAAAGCCGCGAACTCCGGAGTCGCCCTGCGGGGTACCTTCGGGGCGAGAGTTCGGCTTGGCTCGATCAAAAGCGGGGGGATCCCGCCCAGGATTTGCCCTATGGGGGAAATTTTGGGGAAATTTGTAATCATTTGCGTTACTTCCGTTAACGTGGGCTCAATCCAGACGGGGAGCAGAGTTCAATCCTGCCAAACAACGGCTTGGCAAGTGAGATGACATCTTCACTTCTTCTGGGTAAACTCTAGTCGTCGAATCAATGGGGTTTTGTTAACCTGCGTTAGCCCCCACTCGCTTCGGCAGCTTTCTGAGCAAACCCTGTCTCAGCCTATTGAAAGACTTTGACCGAGAATAAAAGGACGCCCCCTAGCTTGAGTGAGCCACTCAGGATCCAATCAAGAGCCTGAATCCTACGCTCGCCGTAAACCCATGACCTGTAGTGAGGATGTGCATATGAATGTCAATGGAATCTGGAGCAGGGTAAGAGATTTTGTGGGTCTGAATGATCCCGTGGACGGCCTGGAGGAGTACTCTGAAATGGAAGGGCAGGATGATTACCAACTGCTCTACGAGGGACGCCGTTCCCAACCGGCTGCTCCCCCCGAAGAGGAGGAAGTGAGTACCCTTCCGCGAGGGCGGCGGCAACGGGGAGTGGAAGCGGGGGAGGGCTCTGCCGGTCGAGAAGAGTCGCGGGGCCATCGGCGCAGTCAGCATCGGGATCGCTCAGCAGGGGGCAGTATGGGGAGCAACGTGATTGGATTACCGGGCGTAAACCCACCCACCAGTGAAGTGGTGGTGATGGAGCCGCGCAGCTTCGATGAGATGGCTCAGGTTATCCAGTACCTACGGGAGCGCAAGACGGTGATCCTGAACTTGACCCTAATGGATCCCGCTGAGGCGCAGCGCTCTGTGGATTTCGTTGCCGGCGGCACCTACGCCATCGATGGCCACCAAGAGCGCATCGGAGAGAACATTTTTTTGTTCACCCCCAGCACGGTGATGGTTTCCACCCCCAGTAGCCAAGTGGTGCAGCCGCTGCAGCGCCCTTTGCAAAGCCCTACCCCCCTCTGGCCCAGCACCTATGAGCATCTGCAGGCGGTAGGTCAGCACTAGTTGCTATGGAGCGGCCACTGCTAAGTGTTATCGGGGGTGGAGCCATGGGATCCGCCCTGCTGCGGCGTTGGGTAGCTGTGGGAGTTTATCCTGCAGCTCAGATGGCTTTGCGGGAGCCCGATCTGGACAAGGCTGTGGCCCTGCAGCAGGAGCTGGGTATCCGATTGTTGGCGGATCCATCCCAGGCGGGAGAGTCTGAGATTCTGTTTCTGGCCGTTAAACCGCAGCTCTTCCCGACAGTGGTGGCTGAGATGGGCCGGCTGTCCGCCACAGAGCTGGTGATCTCGATTATGGCCGGGATCCCCTTGCAGCAGTTGCAGCAGGCTTTTCCCAAACAAAAGGTGGTGCGCACGATGCCCAACACGCCGGCGCTGGTGGGAGCGGGCATAACGGCCATCAGCTACGGGCCAGGGGTGACGCCTGCGCAGGTGGAGCAGGTGGAGAAGCTGTTTCGCGCGGTGGGCGAGGTGGTGACGGTGGCCGAAAGCCAGATGGATGCGGTGACGGCACTTTCGGGTTCCGGGCCGGGGTATCTGGCGGTGATTCTGGAAGGGCTGATCGACGGAGGGGTACAGGTGGGGCTGCCGCGTCCCATTGCTACCCAGTTGGCCCTGCAGACCTTGGCGGGTACTGCTGCCCTCTTGCAGCAAGAAAATCTGCACCCTGCCGTTCTCAAAGACCGGGTCACCAGTCCAGGGGGGACGACCATTGCCGGGATCCAAGCCTTGGAGCAGGCGGGGGTGCGGGGAGCCCTGATGCAGGCAGTGCGAGCGGCCTACGAGCGCTCTTGCCAGTTACAGGGATCCTAGCGGGCCAGCAGCCCTTGCCACAGGGGGCGGGTGATCCAATTCCATCCCACCTTGAGCTGGTGTTCCAGGGTGGGCAGGCGCACCAAATAGGCAGTTCGCCGGGCCAAATAGCCCAGGGGGCCGGTCAGGGTGAGGCCGCCAAGGGCAGAAAGCACCGCCGTATCCACCCCCAGGCTGAGCATTTCCCCCAGAGAAAAGTAGCGAAAGGGCAAGAGAGGCCGCTCCTGGGTGAGCAAAGCCCACAGGTTCCAGGCGCAATAACCGGCCTGTTGAAAAGCCGCTTGGGCTGTGGCCGGCACCGGCTTGCCCTCCGCATCCACCACCGCTGCTGCATCTCCCAAGGCAAAGATCTCTGGGAAGGTGGGGGTTTGTAGGGTGGACAAAACCTGCAGCCGTCCCCGCTCCGTTTTGGGCAGATCCAAATTGGCAATCACCGCTGCCGGTCGGGTTCCGACAGTCCACAGCACAGCATCCACAAGATCTGTGGCGATCTCCTGGCTCTCCAGTCGCTGGAGCTGCAGACGGAAGGGAGGGGCGCCGTTCTCGTTAAGGGCCTCGATGCCCAAGACCTTGGTTTGCAACTCCACCTGCACCCGCCGTTGGGCCAGCGCCTCTTGGGCCGCCTCCCGGCTGGAGAGAGCAAAGCCGGACAAGATTTGGGATCCCAACTCGATGAGGCGGATCCGTCCCCGCCAGCCCAGCCGATCTGCCAATTTGCAGGCCAATTCCACGCCACTAGCCCCTGCTCCTGCAATGGCCAGAGCCACAGGCTGAGCCGGATCCCGGTCTTCCAACGCCTTCAGGTGGGCGCGCAGCCGCTGAGCATCTGCCAGGGTGCGAAAGGGAAAAGCAAACTCCGCCGCTCCCGGAACGCTCTCCAGAGGGGTTTCTCCCCCCAGCGCCAGCACCAGCGCGTCGTACTCCAAGCTTTGCCCATCTTCCAGCTCCACGCGGCGGGCTTGAGGGTCAATGGCCTGGACAGATCCGCGGCGAAACTGCACCGATCCCGGGGGCAGCAGATCTTGAAAACGGGGGGCCACCTCCCAGTCTTCCATTTCTCCGGTGAGCAGCTCATAAAGCAGGGGGGCAAAGACGAACCGCTCCTGCCGATCGACCAAGGTGATCTGGGGTGGTTCTGGCCAGGGTTGCCGGCTCAGTTCCAAAGCTGTGTACAACCCGCCAAAGCCGCCCCCAAGGATGCAAATGCGATTCATGCTCGGATGGTTCACGTGACGTTATCAGACGTTATCAAAGTTGCGCGAAAGGCCCCGACTTAACAATCACACCCTGCTGATGCAGAAGGGGCAACGAGGGATGGCCCACCTTGGGCTTGAATTGATTTAAACTTTCCCGGCTAGACTTCTCCAGCGTAGTCTTTGTTGCCCCAGCTTTGCCAAGCCGGCACTTCTGACAGGGAAGCCCGTCGCTCGTCCAGCCAAGTTTGGAGAATTACCGCCGCCGACTGCTGATCGATTAAGCCCTTCTGGGCTTTGGCCGGGATCCCCGCCTCGCGCAGATCCCACTCCGCCTGCGCGGTGCTCAGGTATTCATTGACGGTAACAATGGGAAGATCCACGGCCACCTGCAAAGCGCGCACGAACCGCTGGACTTTGCGGGCCTGGGATCCCACCGACCCATCCGCCAGAAGGGGGATCCCCACCACCACCACGGTGGCCTGGCGGCGGCGGATCCACTCCTGCACTTGGGCAATATCCTCTGAGAGGGAACGGCGCTGGATCACCCCCAGGCCAGTAGCCAGCAGCCCCAGCCGGTCGGAGCCGGCCACGCCAATGCGGCGGTTGCCTACATCCAGCCCCAGCGCTGAAAGGGGATCCCTTGTGGCAAAATGGTTCAGGCTTGTGGACATCCTTGCTGATCTTTATGGCTGCCTGGCCCCCTTTGGGGCTTGCAGTTTCCGTTCCCCTATCCTCTCTCGATGACCCTGTTTGGAGCAACACTCGATGACCAGCGCTACCCTGTCTCTCCCGAAGCATGAAGTGAAAGATCTGAACCTCGCCCCCCTGGGCAAGCAACGGATCCAGTGGGCGGCGCGGGAGATGCCGGTGCTGGCCCAGATCCGGGAGCGCTTTGCCCAAGAAAAGCCCTTTGCCGGGCTGCGCTTGGTGGCCTGCTGCCACATTACGACCGAAACGGCCAACCTGGCCCTGGCTCTACAAGCAGGGGGGGCGGATAGCGTTCTCATTGCCAGCAATCCCCTTTCCACCCAAGACGATGTGGCCGCCAGCCTGGTGGCGGACCATGGCATTTCGGTGTTTGCCCTCAAAGGAGAAGATGTGGCCACCTACCGCCGCCATGTCCAGATTGCCCTAGATCACCGCCCCAACCTGATTATCGACGATGGCGGAGATGTGACGGCGGAGCTGGTGCAGCACCGTCAGGAGCAACTGTCGGAGCTCATCGGCACCACGGAAGAGACCACCACTGGCCTGGTGCGCCTTAGGGCCATGCTCAAGGCGGGGGTGCTCAGCTTCCCGGTGATGACCGTCAACGACGCCGAGACCAAACACCTGTTCGACAACCGCTACGGCACCGGCCAATCCACCCTGGACGGGATCCTGCGCTGTACCAACATCCTTCTGGCCGGGAAGACGGTGGTGGTGGCTGGCTACGGCTGGTGCGCCAAGGGAGTGGCCATGCGGGCCCGCGGCATGGGATCCCAGGTGATTGTCACGGAAGTCAACCCGGTGCGGGCTCTGGAGGCGGTGATGGACGGCTTCCGGGTGATGCCGATGGAAGAAGCCGCTGCTCTGGGGGACATCTTCATCACCGTCACCGGCAACAAGCACGTGATTCGCGGCGAGCACTTCGACCGCATGAAGGATGGGGCGATGGTCTGCAACGCCGGCCACTTTGACATTGAAATCGACCTGGTGGCGCTGCAGGAGCGGTCGGTCTCCCGACAGACGGTGCGCCCCTTTGTGGAAGAATACCGTCTGCAGTCGGGCAAGTCAGTGGTGGTGCTGGGGGAAGGCCGCCTGATTAACTTGGCTGCTGCCGAAGGGCACCCCGCCAGCGTCATGGACATGAGCTTTGCCAACCAGGCCCTGGCCTGCGAATACCTGGTGAAAAACCGGGGCCGCTTGGCCCCAGGGCTTCACCCCATTCCTCTCGAGGTGGACGAGGCCATTGCCCGCCTCAAGCTCAAGGCCATGGGGATCCAAATCGACAGCCTCACCCCCGAGCAGATCGAGTACGGCAACACGTGGACTGCCGGGACTTAAGTGGGTTTTGGGAATTCAATCGGGAGCTGAGTCTGGGATCCCAAGCAGCAGGGCTAGCGTGCTCCCCCCAACCTCGAGCCAGGAGGGGATTCCTAGATTCTGTGAACCTGCGACCAAACGCGGGTGGGCAGACCCCAGACGTAGATGAAGCCTTCTGCCGCTTTGTGGTCGAACTGGTCTCCTGCGCCGTAGGTGGCCAGCTCTGGGTTGTAAAGAGAGTAGGGAGAGCGACGGCCCACACAGACCGCCTGGCCCTTGTGCAACCGCATCCGCACGACACCGGTGACGCTTTTCTGGGTGGCGCGGATAAAGGCGTCCAGAGCCTCCCGCAGCGGCGAGTACCAAAGGCCGTTGTAGATCAACTGGCTGTAGGTGGTCTCGATGCCGTACTTGTAATGGATGACATCGCGGGTGAGGGTGAGGCTTTCCAGCTCGCGGTGGGCTTGGATCAAGACCATTAGAGCAGGGCACTCGTAGATCTCCCGCGACTTGATCCCCACCAGGCGGTTTTCAATCATGTCGATGCGGCCCACCCCATGCAGGCCAGCTAAGGAGTTGAGCTGCTCGAAGAGGGCTTTGGGACTGAGGCGCTGCCCATCCACCCCGACAGGGATCCCTTGCTCGAACTCAATCTCCACGTAGGCGGGCTCGTCGGGTGTCTGGGAAATAGGCCGGGTGAGGGCATACACTTCCTCCGGCGGCTCCCGGTCGGCATCTTCTAGGATGCCGGCTTCAGCGCTGCGGCCCAAAATGTTGAGGTCGATGCTGTAGGGGCTGGACTTCTGCACGGGCATGGGGATCCCATAGCGCTCCCCATAGGCAATGGTCTCCTCGCGGGTCATCCCCCACTCGCGGGCAGGGGCCAACACTTTGAGCTGGGGATTTAAAGCAGCAATAGCCAGATCAAAGCGCACCTGGTCGTTGCCTTTGCCGGTGCAGCCGTGGGCCACCGCATCGGCGCCCACCTCTTCCGCCACTTCCACCAGCAGCTTGGCAATCAGGGGTCGGGCCAGGGCCGTGGAAAGGGGGTAGCGCTGCTCGTAGAGGGCGTTGGCCTGGATGGCCGGGAAGGCATAGTCGGTAATGAGGGCCTGGACAGCCTCCCGCACCAGAGATTGCTCTGCCCCCGCCCTGAGGGCTTTGGCCTGAATGGCCTCCAGCTCCGCCCCCTGCCCCAAGTCGACTGCCAGGGCCACCACCGATTCCACCCCCCACTCGTGCTTGAGATAGGGAATGCAGACGGAAGTATCCACCCCGCCTGAATAGGCCAATACTACCTTCTTTGCCCGTCCCATGGGATCCCGCCGTTGCCGTTAAAAAGTTGCTAGCCCATTATGCCCTGTGGCAGGGATCCTGGCTGGCCTCAATGTCGGTTTCCTCAGCTATTCTCAAGGGGATTTCTCCTGCCGGGGAAAGGCCGGGGGTGTGAGTGAGCATGGCTGGCAAAAAGACGGCTGCGGCGTGCCGGGGATCTGAGCCCAAGCGAACTGTGGGGCTGGGGATCCTGTCGCTGCTGAGCTTTGTGGCCGGGATGGGGTTTGCCGCCCTCTCCCAGCCAGAGGTGGGATCCCCTGTTGCCGTCTCCGAGTCGGAGGTGCCCCGTTTTACCGCCCACGGTTGGCCCTTGTTGGATCCCTTGCCGCAGCCGGACGAGATTTGGGAGTGCGAGCTGGTGGTGGTGGGCGGATCCCTGGGAGGGGTGGCAGCGGCAGGCCATGCCATGCGAGGGGGGGTGCAGACCTGTCTCATCGAGCTCACCCCTTGGCTGGGGGGTCAGATTACCTCCCAGGGGGTATCGGCCATTGATGAATCGCTGCCGATGCGGCAGCGGGGCAATTTTTCCCGCCACTGGCTGGAGTTCAAGGCCTTGATCGAAAGCCAGCCGGTGCATCTGCCGGCCTGGACAGGGATCCCGCCGGGAACCCGCGTATCCGAGATCAACAGCTGCTGGGTGGGAGGGCTGTGTTTTCCGCCTCAGGCGGGGCTGCAGGCGGTGGAAACCTGGCTGCAACAGGCAGCTCAAAATGCCCCCAACAGCCGCTGGGCTACCCAAACGGCTTTTAAGGGGGCCACCTTCAGCGCCGATGGATCCCGGATTGAAAGCATTTACGCTGTGCAGCGGCAGCCGCGGGATCCCAACTTTGTGCCGCCGGGACGGCTGTGGCGGGAGCTGGTGAGCTGGTACAGTTGGCAGGAAACGGAGGTGTTCGCCAAGCGAGTGCTGCGTCTACAAGCGCCGCCGGGCCGCCCATTCTTCGTGATCGATGCCACCGATACCGGAGAGCTGGTGGGCTGGGCCGGGATCCCCTATCGGCTGGGTTCGGAAGGGCACGATGTGACCGGCGAGCCCAATGCCGCCCCCGCCAGCAACCCGGAGTGCACTCAAGCCTTTACCTTTCCCTTCGTGCTGGCCATCCACGACGATGGCGGTCGCTCCCGAGCAGAGCTGGCCCAACTGCAACCAGGCTATTCCCGCGCCGAACACCGCCGCGAGTTCGACATGGAAGGTTTCCCCACCTTCAGCGGCCAGAGCTTTTTCAATTACCGCCGCATCGTCAGCAAGGGCCGCCGGGATCCCTTCTACAGCACGCCTGTTCCAGGCGACCTGACGCTGGTGAACTGGAACCGCGGCAACGACTGGGGGATCATGAACCCGCCCCTGATCCTGACGGAAGAGCGGCTGGTGGCCTCAGGGCAGCGCCACAACTGGCTGGGGGGCCTGGATGTCTCGGCCATCAAAGATGGAGAAAACCACGCCCTGCTGTTTGCCGAGTGGCTGATGGAAACCCAATCCCGCTCTGGCTATCCCCTCTCCTTGGTGTTTGCCGAAGAGTCCTTGCTGGGCACTCGCTCTGGCCTTAGCCTCTACCCCTACATCCGCGAAGGTCGGCGCATCCTGGGGCGAGCTGCCTACGGCCAAGCAGAGTTCCTGATGTTGGAGCAGGATATTCGCGTCGGCACCGCCGGGGGGCGGGACTTCAGACCTACCGTGGTGGGGGTTACCCACTACGCCATCGATATCCACGGCTGTCGCTACCGCAACTGGGAGCCCTCTCTTTCGGCCAGCTCCGCGCCAGTCAACGAGTTTTCCGTCCGTCCCATTCTCATTCCCTTGGAAGCCCTGATCCCGCAGAAGGTGGATAACCTGCTCATCGGCGGCAAAGGGATCGCCGTCAGCCACATTGTCAACGCCGCCACCCGCGTGCATTACGGTGAATGGACCATCGGCTCGGCAGCAGGCCTGACCGTGGCTTGGCTGCGCAGTCAAGCTCCCGGCCTGATCCCAGCTCAGATCGTACCGCAAGGCAAAATAGCCGATTTACAGCGCTACCTGATCTCCCATGGGCAAAGACTGCAATGGTGAACCCAGAGGACACCGTCTCAGCGCGAACGACAGATCCCCACCCAATCGACCCAATTTTTCCGATATCGGGGCCCTAGCCCTCAGAGGGAAGTGAATCGGGATCCCTGCCTGCGCGGGCATCTTCGCTACTTTTGCCATAGCGCTGCTGCCGCCACCACACCAACAGGGGGCTGGCGATAAAAATGCTGGAATACACCCCCAAAGTAAAGCCAATGAGCAGGGCAATGGCAAACCCCTTCAAGGTAGCTCCCCCGAAAATGGCGATGGCAACTAGGGGCAGCATCGTCGTCAGGGTGGTGTTCAGGGAGCGGGCAAAGGTCTGGTTCAGAGATAGGTTTACCACCTCGGCCAGGCTGACCTTGCGGCTCACCAGACGCAGATTCTCGCGGATGCGGTCGTAGATGACCACGGTGTCGTTGACGGAAAAGCCGATGATGGTCAGCAGCGCCACCACAAACAGGCTGTCCGCCTCCATACCCACCGTCAGGCCCAAAAGGGCAAATAGCCCTATCGTCAACACTACATCGTGCAGCAGCGCCACAATGGCAAACACCGCGTAATCCCACTGGAAGCGCAGGGCCAGGTACAGCACGATGAGCCCGAAAGAGATGAGCACCGCCACGATGCCGGAACGCAAGAGCAAACGCCCCACTGTCGGGCCAACCGTCTCGACCAGATTGCGCTGGAAGGGGGCAACCTCCTGCCGCAGGGTGGCTTCCACGGCCAGCCGCTCTTGCTCAGTCAAGGGGGGCATGCGGATCAGGGCTTCCTGGCCCGTTTGGGTGTCCAGCTGGATGATGCTGGTGCCCAGGTTGTGTTCCTGCAGCGCCCGTCGCAGCTCCTCGGTGGTGACAGGCCGCTCAAAGCTCAGATCCAGCAAGGTGCCGCCGGAAAAATCCAACCCCAGCCGCAGGGGAGTTCCCAGAGAAGCCAGGGAAAAGGCCATGCTGACCAGCCCCACCAGCAGCACCGCCAAGGAGAAGCCAAACCACAGCTTGCTCCGTCCAACAATGTCGAAGCGATAGTCGAGCAACCGAGAGGCGGGATCTACGGGGGATAGCTCTTGAGCCGTCATGATTGGGCCGCCTCCATCCGAACGCCGTAAAACTCAGGTTTGCGCAAGCTGGGGATCCCCATTGCCGCCAAGAGCAGGCTACGGGTGCAGGTGATGGCCGTAAAGAAGCTCACCAGAATGCCAATGCCCAGGGTTACCGCAAACCCTTTCACCAGTCCCATCCCCAGCCAGAAAAGCACGCCACAGACCAAAAGGGTGGTCACATTGCTGTCCAGGATGCTGCTGAAGGCGCGGTTAAACCCTTCCGAAATGGACTTGTAGATGGATTTGCCGGCCCGCAACTCTTCTTTGATGCGCTCGAAGATCAGCACATTGGCATCCACCGCCATGCCGATGCTGAGGATAAAGCCGGCGATCCCCGGCAGAGTCATGGTTACCCCCAGCAGTTGGAAGAGAGCAAAGGTACAGAGGGCGTAGATAAGCAGAGCAATGTCCGCAATCAGCCCTGGCAGGCGATAGTAGGCCACCATAAAGAGGAAAACCAGCACCAGGCCCCCGATCCCGGCATAGAGGCTGCGGCGCACGCTCACTTCCCCCAAAGTGGCCCCGACAGTGCGATTTTCGATCACCTGAATGGGAACCGGCAGCGCTCCTGCCCTGAGCTTGACCGCCAAGTCAGTGGCGGTTTCCACCGTAAAGTTGCCCGTGATCACCGCCGTCCCGCCAGTGATGCCGGTGCGGGCAAACTCCGGCCCCACGATCGGGGCACTGATCAACACGTCGTCCAGAAAAATGCCCAATGGACGTTCTGTTCCGGCCAGATCTCGGGTGAGCTGAGTAAATTTTTCTGCCCCCTCCGGCTTGAACTCCAGCAGCACCTCCCAACTCTGGGATCCGCGGCGAGGGGCTTGGGGATAGGCATTGCGCAGCAGATCCCCGGTGAGGCCGACCCGCTCAAACAGAGTATCCGGATCCTCCCCCGCTGTTATCTCTCCCCGCTCGTTGCGGGGCAGCGCGCCGACGGGAACCAAGCCCTTGCGAAACTCCAGTTGGGCTGTATCTCCAAGGAGAGCAATGGCCCGATCCGGATCCGCCACCCCCGGCAACTGCACGAACAGGCGGTCTTGGCCGCTGATCTGCACCAGAGGCTCAGCCACCCCCAGCCCGTTGATCCGCTGCTGGATGACGGCCTCTACCCCCTGCATCACTTCGGGGGTGATTTCAGGCACCTCCTCGGTGGGCACAGCTTGTAGCGTGAGCTGGGTTCCTCCCTTGAGGTCAAGGCCAAGGCGAACCTCCCGGCTGAAGCCCAAGTAAACGAGGGCAACCACCACGGCCAAGATGAAGATCAGCCCTCGCAAAAAGGAGAGCCGACTGAGCCACGACGCTGAGGATCTAGCCATACTGCTGAGAAGGTGAGGAACACGGTCGCACTCGATCTGAGGCTCTTAGGATTTTGGCACTTTGTAAACTACCCGACCCTACACCGCCTTAGCAGTGTAGCGCGGGCTTTCAGTAGCCCTGAGCCTGTTATGCTCTACCAGAGAACAAAACAAGCCCGAACCTCTAGGCTGGTTTACGACAGCCCCCAAAAGCGCAATCACATTCGCACCATTCAAATCCGCATCCCCTTCCCATCCACAGTGTCCACA
>NZ_JANSIK010000106.1:0-17694 GCF_047462035.1 Synechococcus sp. R5-15
ACGTGATCGAGCTGCTCTGGGATGCCTGTAGCGGCTTGCTGGAATCCCTGGTTCCCGGGATCCAATGCCCGCCGTTGCCCCCCCGTGCTTGAGAGATTATTCGTCAGATCTGTATTCTTGATGAAACTTGACAGAATTCTTGATGAAACTTGACAGATAAGTCTGGACAACGGGATCCCTTTTGGCTAACTTTGTGGGCGGGATCAGAGTAGCTCCTGAACAGCTTTGGAAAGTTGGTTTTCTTGCGGTTTGGCCTTATAGCTGTATAGATTCGAGGGTTGTCTCTGACACCAAAGAGACGCTGGAGACAAGTGAGTTGACATTCGCAAATATCAAATATGTGGGAGGGTCACGATGGATGAGCTTTTACCAGGGCTGATTGCCGTTGCCCTTTACGCCTTCTTTAGCTACACCTTAATGGTGATTGGAGAGAAGCTAAACGTGCCGAATGCTTGGTTAGCTTGGATCCCGATTGCTAACATCTGGGTGATGTGTCGAGCTGCTGGTAAACCCGGCTGGTGGGTGATCCTCTTCTTCATTCCCCTAGTCAACTTGATCTTCGGTATCTGGGTGATCTTTGCCATTCCACCCCGCCTGAATAAATCCCGCTGGCTGGGTCTGCTGGTTTTCCTGCCTGTTTTGGGAGCTTTGCTCTACTCAGGCATTCTGGCCTTCACTTGAATTAGCCAGCCTTGCCTTGATACAAACTAAACAATCGAAAAAGTCTACCACTTGAGCAAGTTAAAGCTCTCCATATCGATAGTGGCGCGGTTGCGGTAGATCCCCAGCACGATGGCCAAGCCCACTGCGGCCTCGGCAGCCGCCACAGTGATGACAAACACCGAGAACACCTGGCCGCGAATCATCGCTGAATCGACAAAGTTGGAGAAAGCCATGAAGTTCAGGTTCACCGCATTGAGCATCAGCTCAATCGACATCAGGACGCGAATCGCATTGCGGCTCACAATCAATCCGTAAATACCAATGCAGAAAAGAATCGCTGCCACCACCAAGAAAAACTGCAGTTGCAACATCGCGATGAGCTCCATGTAGATACACAATGACAGGGGCCTCGGGAAAGCTCTAGGTTTTATGGCCGAGAGCAGTCAGCTTTAGCGGGTGCTCACCAGCTCTGCCGGTCGTTCTGACTCTGATTCCAGCTGGGGTCGGGCCCGCTCCAGCAAGCTCAGATCCCCTTCTCCGGCTTGGGGAATGACAAACTCTCGACGCGCCAGCACAATAGCACCGATCAGAGCCATCAACAGCAGGATAGAGGCCAGCTCGAAAGGCAACAGATACTCCCTGAAGAAATGCCCACCCATCACCAAAACACTGCTCATGGGTTGGATTGGCTCTAACTGCCAGGGGGTGTTCAGGGCCATCGCCGTCAGAAGGGCAAACAACCCCAAGCACACGACTGCCGTCACTCCGTTGCGCAGCCAGCCCAGCTTCAGGGGGGCAAAGGTGTAGCGCCGATTCACCAACATGATGGCAAACAGGATCAACACATTAACCGCGCCGACGTAGATCAGAACTTGGGCTGCGGCCACAAAATCGGCATTCAAGAGGAGATACAACCCGGCCATGCTCAGGAAAACGCCCCCGAGCAGAAAACCGGAATAGACAATGCTGGGGGCCCAAACCACGCCTAGCGCGAAGCCAATGGCCATCGCCGATAGCACCACAAACGTAACCAGTTGTACGCCTTCTCCGAGGGTCATGAGAGATCCGTCCTTAGCCAGTTTCTATTGCTGCTCCCTTACCACTGTACTGTCCTGGCGGATTTAAGAGAAGCCCGACTCCCTTTTCAGATCGATAGAGAAATCTCTAGAGTTGAGTCTCACCAACTGCCGCCCGCCCCGCCACCTCCGCTGCTGCCGCCACCGAAGTCTGAATCTCCACCTGAATCTCCACCGAAGTCTGAATCTGTGTCTGTGTCGCTGAGCTCGGGAATGACCACCTCTCGCTCGCTGCGGTACCCGCAGATAGGACAGCTCAGGATTTCCAGCTTCAAGCCGCTAGAGGAATAGGTGGCTTCCCTGAGAACCTGTGTGGTGAGGTCGAGGGTGAGGGCTTGGCACCGAGGGCAGTAAAGGTGTCGGGAGAGCGTGCCTTCGCGCACAACCACAGCTATTCCTTGACAGGTAGGACAAAACCAGCCGTAGTAGCGAGCTCTGCCGCGGCTCCTGGCCAGGCGATGCTCTTGGGGAAGGTACTTATCCAGAAGCTGGGGCTAGATGAGTCGCATGGGTCGACCACAGGCTTGACAAACCACCGGCTGAAAAGGGATCCCACGCTTCCGGCCCAAGGTGCCGTCAGTGGCCATAGCAGCCACAACCGGCAGAGCGAACCCCAGCCAGTTGCCGCTGGACAATCCTAGGAACACGCCAAGGCAGAGGGATCCCGAATAGAGGAAGAGACGAATGGGGTCGCTCTGAACCGAAGAGAGCACAGCACCTGTTCTTGGATCTCTGCGTGTCAGGGAGAGGACTTGTCTTCCCCCTCGCTCAGCCCTTAGAGAGACGGGCATGCGAGAGCGCTGCCACCCCAGTCCCAAAATGATGATCCCCAGCAGCAGCAGGATCCCTTCCACCAGGGAAGAATCAATGCCCTGGGCCACTGCCCCAGAAGAAGTTGCAATCGTTGAGGTGGTAACTCCAGAAGCTGCCGCAGGAACATTTGCAACGGGCTGGCCCTGCAACACCGAGGTCAACTGCCGCACCCCCGCCAGAGTGCCGCCATCAAAATCCCCATTGCGAAACCGAGGCAGGATCTGCTGGTCGATAATCTGCTGGACTCGGCTGTCGGGGAGGATAGCGACCAGGCCCCTGCCCGTTTCGATTTCCACCCGCCGATCCCCTACCGAGATGAGAAACAAAACCCCGTTGTTTTGGCCTGCCTTGCCGATCCCCCAGTAGTTAAATAGCTGCGTGGTGAAGTCTTTTGGTGTTGCATATCCCTGAGTATTCGGCACGGTAACCACTGCCATCTCGGCACTGGTGCGCTGCTCAAGCTGAGTGATAAGACGGTTGAGCTCGTTTTCGGTGCTGCTGCTGAGGATGTTGGCGGTATCGGAAACCCACCCTCCATACTGACGGCGGGGGTTGGGCACTTGTTCAAGGGTAATGGCCCAAGCGGGCTGCGGCAGCAGGGATACAACTAGCAAAACTGCCGCCCAAACTTTCGGCATGGCTTACCTGGCTGAGCGCTGCCTAGGTTCTAGCACAGCTGTCTCGGCTAGACTGGCAGTCCTTTTCCCAGGGAGAGAGGGGAGTTGGGGAACGGTTGAGACAAGCCGCTTCTTGTTGCTAGTAATTGTTAACAGCAACCGGCCCTCAGTCCGGCCAAGGGAGCCAGGCTTCTTCTTGCCATTCCACTTCAAAGCACTCCCGGGCGGCCTGGAGAAAATGTTCGATCAAAGCAGGGATCCCTGGCGCCGTGGGGCAAATGTCGTAGATACCAATCACCTGCGAGCCGGGCAGATACCGTTCCCACAGCTCTAGATTGGGTTGCAATAGGAGGGATCCCTGTTGCAGGATCCCCCAAGGTTGCCACAGTTGGGCGTTGCCCATCAGCTTTTTGCCCTGCCAGCTCAAGTCAGCACGGGTACGGGAGGCAAAGCAACTGGTCTTGTTGCGGTAGCCGGGATCCCGGTGGCTTCGGCCGTGAGCAAAAGCGGGCTCATCTATGGCAATGCCCAGCTCCGCCAACCCCTGCACCCAAAAGCGGCAACAGAAGTCGTACACCCAGGCCCGCTGCAAACTGGGCAACCTGGCTTGCAAGTAAGAAAGGGGCAACACCAAGCTGTAGGTCAGCTCTGCTGCATCCTCAGCCGCCTGATGGAGCACCGCCCTTCCCCCCGTGGGTCGGCGCACAATCGGGATCCCTGGCAGGGGATCTGGCCAAACCTGGTGCCGTCCCAGCGAGAGGGTAAGCTGATCCCAGCCATAAAAGCGCAGGCAGGGGTGAGGGTCATGGCGCAGCCGCTGCAGAAGCCAGGCATCCTGCTCCATTTGCCAGGCCCCAGGGGCCACACAGTAGGGGAGCCAGTATCCCTGGGATCCCATCCCGGCAAAGCCAGACCCTAAACTTTGGGAAACTCGGCCTGGAGGGGCTCATCATATTCATCGGCCAAGCTGGCCACAATGGTGATGGCCCGGGAAATTTCGCCCGCTGTGATCCCTTCCAAGGTGCGGTAGTGGTTCAGCACCACCTGGTTGTTCCAAATGCAAAAACGCGCTTCTAGGGTATCGCTCCAATTCTTCTCCAGGAGCTTCTGCATCAACTTGGCGGGTTCTGCCACCGGCAGAGAGAGAACAGGAGACCATACCAAAAGGGTGTCTTCTGGGGATTCGCCGCTCAAATGGACGAACACTTCTGCCGTGCCGTAGGTGAACTTCCAGGTGTGTCCCTGCTCATGGTTTTCGTAGGCCGCATCCTCTTTGAGGCTGGAAACCACCGCCGAGACAACCTCAACGCAGCGAAGGGGCTCTGGAAAAACCTCTGGCGAAGGGTTAAAGGTGCTCATGAGCGGCTCACTGTAGACCATGGTCTTCCCCCTATTCCCTATCCAACCACCTCAACTATACCGCTATACCGCCTAAGACTCCGACCTATCCGGTCATCGCTTTGGGATCCTCAACTCAGGCGAGAATGAAACCGTTGGCAATGGTTCACTAAGTGGCCGGACAGGTGAGGGCAAGCGATCCCCCCCGCCAACTGGAGAGAGAGCCTGTTCAAAAGTCTTTCGAAGAACCTGAGGGAAGCTCTATGGAATCTCCATCTCATCTCCCCCAGAAAGCCATTGGTATTCTTGGAGCCCTGCCCGAGGAAGTGGCCATGCTCACCGCAGCAATGGAAACCTGCTCCATCCATACCCATCTGGGGCGACAGTTCCACCAGGGATCCCTGGCGGGGCAACCGGTGGTGGTGGTACAAGGTGGGGTGGGCAAGGTGCGGGCGGCAACCACGGCGGCTCTGTTGGTGGCCCATTTCCCTTTGCAGGGGATCATTTTTACCGGTGTGGCCGGGGCCTTGGCCGATCACCTGCACATGGGAGATGTGGTGCTGGCCCATGCGGCGATTGAGCACGACTTTGGCACCGGACGACCCGAGGGCTTTGTCTTGGGGATCGACTTTATTCCCGAGTTGCGCCACCCACTGGCCGAGGCCGATAGCGCCCTCTACGACCTGATTGTGGCCCATCCCGAGCGGATCCCTCTCCACCCCCTACAAGGCCGGGATCCCGTCATTCATCAAGGCTTGGTGGCCACCGGCGATGTGTTTGTGGCCGACGCAGACCTACGCCGACAAATCCGAGAACGCACCGGCGCTTTGGTTGTGGAGATGGAGGGGGCAGCCGTGGTGCGAGTAGCGCAAGAAGCCGGGATCCCTTGTTTGCTGGTGCGCTCGGTTAGCGATGCAGGGGACGATACGGATTTCTTGAGTTTTTTTCAAACGGCGGCGCTCAACTCGGCCGCAGTCGTCCGCACCATCCTGCAAAGTCTGCCCCCGTCCTTGCCTTAGCCCGACTGTGGGGATCCGGGGATCCCCTTTCCCAAGGAAGAGTTGGGCTGGATCGCGTTGGCGTCAGTTGTTCATCTCCCGCTCCAGCTTGGCCATCGAGATCTGGCTTTCCAGGCGGGAAATGCCTTCGCGAAGGGTTGCCACCTGTGCTTCAACTTCATCCAAAGATTTGCGAACCGCTTCTGCTGCGCTCATGTGCTGGTTGCGCCGAACCAAAGCCTCGCGGGCAAGGTCATCCTGGTTCTGTTGGCTGGCTTTCTCAGCCCTGACAAACCAATCTTCGGCCTTTTGCAAAATTTCGTCGTACCGCCGTTCCAGTTGCTTGCGACTGGCCAGGGTTGTGGTCAGGCTGCGCTGCAATTGTTTCAGATCCCGCTCCATCTGCCGGATGCTCACCCTCTGTCGGCTGGGCTTTCTCCACAGCACCTTGCTCAGACCCACCATCACCACCGCAGTAGCAATCCCCACACCCGCAGCCGCCGCCGGATTTTCACGAATCAAAGAACCATCCAAAACATTGACCCCCGCAAAGGCCGAGGTTTGCGTGGCCGTCTCCCGAAACTCCCAAGGCATCACCGGATTGCGTTGCTGCCAGAAGCCTAACCGCGCCGCTTGGGCCGCCTCTTGGGCTTCTAGGTAGCGTTGCCGATTGGCCCCGTGCAAAAAGCGCTCGTAAACCACCGCCTGACCCTGGCGCAACATCTCCAAATTCACCAAACCATCGGCGTTGTACACCTGGGCAATGTGAAGCCCTTCCGGTGTGACATAGAGGGTATCCACCTGCACCAGGGATCCCGTCGGGAGCAAGTTTTGCAGAGCCTCTTGGGATAGCCGCCCCCAGCGCCCTTGGGTCAGCTCCGGCGCATCCACATAGGCCAGACGGAAACGGGTTGGCCTGCCGTTCAAGTCCGCCCAAAAGGTGTCCCCATCTACCACCGACCGCACCCGTGCCGTCCCGGAAGATTGTGCTGCCGCCGGAAGAACAAGCCAACTGCCCGAAAGGACAGCCACAGTCATCAGAAGGGAAGTTCTTGAGGTCATGGGGGTCACTCCTATTGTGCAGAACAAGAACAACAAAAGTTAAGAAATAATAAGATAGGGAAGTTTCGGGAACCAACCGGAACCCCAGACCGTCTCCAGGACTTGCTACGGGGCTGGCCACTGTTTTCGCATTGCAATTTCTCATTGCAAAGTCAGCAGGGCCAGCTACTCTCTACGTGAGAGAGGCAAACTTTTCCAGCGGATTCCAGCGGAAAGCTGCGGCTCTCGAAGAGTCGGCCCGTTGGGTTGGCTTAATTTGGGTTAGAGTTTAGCTCACCTTTTGGGGCAACGTCACAGCCCTAAGGCGCAATCTTTGTCCCCCGGATCAAATCACAGGCGCAAGCGATAGGGTTCTTCGTCGGGGAAGTCGGGCAGAGGTGGCGGGAGGATCTCGATCTCTCCGGTGGGCAGCGTTTGCAGCACCGTACCCAATTGGGCCAGTTGTTCCAGGACGTACAGGCGGGTATCCCGGTCGGTGGTGGAGTTATACACGCTCAGCCAAACATCGAATTGGGAACGGCGGCTGAGAGGACTGCGGGCGATGTTATCTCCTAGTTGACGAAATTCATCTCCAGGCAGGCCCACCTGCTCTCGCCAGGCAGCAGCTTGGTAGTAATCGGTGCGGCCCGCTTCCGCGTCCCCCAGAAACATAAAGTTAAGTAGAGCACGATCCACGTAGAGTCGCCAGGCGTCAGGGTTGTTTTGGGGGTTGAACTGCTGCAAGCCGCGATCCAAAATCTCGACGGCTTTTTCCGGCTGGCCGGCCCGATAGGCCAACACCAAACTAGAGAGCCGGTAGCCCAAGAGGAAATGGGGATCCAGCCGCAGCATGTGATCGAAGTAGTCGTAGGCCAGGCCATAGCCAGTCAGGGTGCGAGCCGGTGCATCCCCGTAGTACTGGATCAGCTCCAGCCACAGCCAGGAAGCCCCCAAGTTGCGGTAGCCCAGCCACCCCAGCGTATTGGCCAGGGCAATGTTGCGGTTTTTGCGGGCCTCGGCATTTTCCAATTCTCCCAGATTGATCCGCTCCAGCATCGGCAACTGCAGCCGCACCACCAGGATCCCACACAGAAACGCCCCCCCAACGGCGGCCAGAGTGCCTGCCAGGGAGAAGCGAGAGCGACGACGGGGCAAGGAAGCAGTAGCCATGGCAAGTTTTTTGCGGATCCCTGAGGCTGTCGCGAACAGGGGCTACACTCAATCATAAGTTGAACCGTTGAGCCTCTCCCTGCCCATGGCCAGCTCCGCCCTCTCGGCTTCAGAACGGGCTTTAAGCCTTTACGAGGCTTTGCCTTACCCCAATGTGCCCCTCTCGCAGACGGCCCGCAACGCCCTGCCGGAGATGTTCAAGATGAGCTATACCACGGCTCAGTACCTGCGCACCCATACCATCGTCCCGCCGGAGGGCAAGGTGTTGTTGAATGCCGGCTGTGGCTCCGGTTGGGAAACGTTGATGATGGCTGAGGCCAATCCAGGGGCCCAGATCGTTGCCTGTGATCTGTCTCCGGCTTCGGTCAAGCTTACCGAGGAACGCCTGCGCCACCACGGCTTCGCAGATGCCGAGTTTTATGTCCTCAATCTGCTGGAGCTGGAGCGTCTGGGGATCCAGTTTGATTTCATTAGCCTCAATGATGTTTTGTATTTGCTGGAGGATCCCACCGAGGGCCTGCGGGCGATGAAAAATGTCCTCAAGCCCGATGGCATCATCCGGGCCAATCTCCACAGCCGCCGCCAACGGCAGGTGTTTTTCCGCTTGCAGGAAGCCTTTCAAAAAGTGGGCCAATTTGACGTTCCACCGGCTGTAGGGGCGCAAAATGTGCGGGAGTTTATGGGATCCCTGCGAGAAGAAGTGGCCCAGGCGGTGCTCTGGAACCCGGCCAACTATGCCGAAGATGCGGCCATTATGAATAATTACCTACTCTCCAACGACAAGGGGTTCACGATCCCCGACCTGTTTCGCATGTTGCAGCAGGCGGGGTTGAGCTTTTTGAGCTTGGTGGATAGGCCCGACTGGTCGGTGGAGTCTTTGTTTAAAGAGGTGCCTGAGTTTGTGCGGCAGCGGTTGGCAACCCTCAGCATCATGGAGCGGCTGCATCTGTATGAACTCCTTCGCCCTGTCCATCGCCTCATCGACTTCTGGGCCGAGCATGCCGGCTCTTCGCCGGTGCTGCCCTGGAGCGACGAAGATTGGCTGTCGGGATCCGTACAATTCAATCCCCTGTTGATGGACAACCCCCGCTTTCGCCAGGAGTACAGCAAAGCCCTGCAAGAGAAGCGGCCCTACGAAATGCAGTGGACAGGGGCCACCCACGGGCGGATCAGCATCCCTGCCGAGAAAGTGAGCTGGTTGGCGCCACTGCTTCAAGGACCAACGCCGGTTCGAGAGCTGATTCAACAGGCCGTCCAGTTGGGATCCCCAGATGAAGAACGAACAACCGCTGAGGTGCTGACCTTCCTAACCAACCTAGAAGACTTTCTTTTTTTGATGCTGCAATAGGCAGCTCCCCAAGTTCTGGCTGCCCATACCTGTCTGTTGTTTGTAACCTATGAGTCAGATGTCTGCCCGGTCGGGATCTTACTGGCGCGCAACCCTGACGCGGTGGTTCCCACAGCCTCTGGATCGCTGGGTGGCCGGGATCACCCTCTGCAACCTGGCCATCGGGGTGATCCTGGTGGTGTTGGGCAACCACACAGCTCCTTACGTGCGGGATTTCAACTGGCAACAGCAACGGGTGGGGGCGCAAGAAGTGCAGATGGTGCTCACCTTCAACCGCCCGATGGATCCCGTCAGCGTTGAAGAGCATTTGGAGATCCAGCCCCCTCTGCCAGGCCGAATGCGCAAGCTGGGTCGCCGCTTTTTTTGGACGCTGACAGAACCAGCCCCTTACGGCCAGACCTACCGGGTGCGCCTGCAGGCAGCCGTGGATGAACGGGGCCAGCCCATGGCCCAGCCCTTTGAGGGGGAATTCCGCACGCCGGATCGGCAGTTGCTGGGGATCAGCACCGAACCTGCCCAGCGAGGGCGAATGTTTCTGTTCAACCTGGAGACGGGAGCCGCTACTCTGCTGACTCCAGCTGGGGTCAAGGTAACCCAAATGCAGCCCAGTGCTGATGGCCGCTTCGTGTACTATTTCGCCACGGCCACCAACCTACAGCACCAGGATCTGTACCGGCTGGATCTGGAGGATCTGTCTTCGCGGTTGCTGCTGGATCATCAGGGTTACCAAAACCTGCGCTTCCAAGTCTCGCCGACGGGGGAACTGGTGGTGGCAGAGCGGATCCCGCTGCAACGGGATCCCATGGCTGCCGTCCAGACGGAGCTGTGGATCCAGAAAACGAGCCGGGATCCCTTTGAACGTCTAGAGCTGGATACGGCGGTGGGGGGAGATTTTTTCATTAGCCCCGATGAGAGCAGCCTGCTCATCTCGCAGGGACAGGGGGTGGGGATCGTACCCTTGCATCCACGGGCGGCAGCGGAGAGCTTTCTAGCCCAGTTCGGCCAAACCTTAGCCATCCGCCCTGATGGGGCTTTCGGGGCTTTGCTGCGCTTCAATCCCGACTACACCCGCAGCCTCTCCATCGTCAGCAATACCGGCAACAGCGAGGAGATTTTGAGAACCCAGGGATCCATCCTGAAAGGGGCTTTTTCCCCTCGGGCGCCCATCTTCTACGCCTTGGTCAGTGAGGTCTCTCACGTTAGCGGTGCGGAGCATTATTCTGTTGGCGAGGTCGCGATGGACTCCCCCAGCTACACCGAGTCGCCCCGCCTGCTGGCGATAACGCTCGGCACTGAAGCAGGCAACGCCATAGAGGTGGTTCGAGCCACCTATCCCGTCGATCTGGACTTCAGCATTTCCCCGGATGGACGCATGCTGGCCTACACGCTCTTGGAACCGTTCCCAGGGATCCCGGATCCCTCGGCTCCCCTTAGCCGTAGCGGGCAAGCCATCATGGCCTCGCAAGTGTGGTTGGTGGATTTGCAGGACGGGCTGCCCATTCCTGATGGACAAAGTGGTTCGCACCGCTGGCGGGAACGCCGCCTACTGCTGGGCAGCAGCACGCTGGCTTGGATCCCCTAGAGCGGGAAAGCCACTTGGGGAGCAAACCTGCCTAGAATCAAAACAGGGTGTGCGAGGAGAGGTGATATGCGGGTCATTGACGAACAGGGGCGGCTTTTGGGAAAGGTCAGCCTCTTGGATCTGGGAGCTCTGGCAATTGTGGTGGTGGCCATTGTTGCCGTCTTGTTTTTTCCGGGTCGGCAGGCGGGCAGTGTCGTCCAGGTGGGAGGTGGCCCCACGCTACCGGTGGAAGTGGATATGATCGTGCGCGGGGTCAGCAGCCGCTCTATGGAACCTTTTCAGGCGGGGCAGAAGGCTGACCTGATCATCCGCAACCAGCCCTACGGCCAGGTGGAGGTGGTGCGAGTGGAAAATGTCAGCCGCACGGTGCCAGTGGTTTTCCCCGATGGGCGGGTGCAGAACTTGCCCGATCCCGAAGCCTATCGCCTCGATCTGGTGTTTACCTTGCGAGGGCGCGGCCAGCGGACGGAGAATGGCATCGTCCTGGGCAACAATCGCGTCAAAATCGGTGTTCCCCTAGAGCTAGAGACCTTTGGCTACAACTTGCGCGGCACCGTGATGGACGTGCGGCTGCCGCAATCGTAGAGGATGTCAACCCCAATGCAGCTACAGGAAATTGCCCAAAAATTGGGGTGTGCCTACGAGGGGGATCCCACCCTGGAAATTCACAGCGTGGCCAGCCTGGCGGAGGCTCGCCCAGGGGAGCTGAGCTTTCTCAGCGAGGCCCGCTACCTACCTCTCTTGGAGCAAACCCAGGCCAGCGCCGTCATCGTGGAGGAAGGGCTGGCTTTGCCCTGTTCCATTGCCTGCTTGCGGGGCAGGGATCCCCGTCTGCTCTTTGCCCAGGCCATTGAGCTGTTCTACCAACCCTACCGCCTGCCCGTTGGCATCCACCCCACCGCTGTGATCGATCCCAGCGTCGAGCTGGGGGAGGGGGTGGCAATCGGGCCGCACGCGGTGGTGATGGAAGGGGTGAGGATCGGCGACCACACCCAAATTCATCCCAATGTCACGATTTATCCCCAGGTGCGGATTGGATCCCGGTGTCAGCTTTTCGCCAACTGCGTTATTCACGAGCGCACGGAGATTGGGGATGATTGCCTCATCCACAGCGGCGCTGTCATTGGCGACGACGGCTTTGGCCACATTCCCCTGGCGGATGGCTCCTGGCGGCGCATGCTCCAAGCGGGACGGGTGGTGCTGGAAGACAACGTGGAGGTAGGCACCAACACCACCATCGACCGGGCCGCCGTTGGCGAGACCCGTATTGGCCGCGGCACCAAGATCGACAATCTGGTGCAAATTGGCCACGGCGTGCGCACCGGATCCCACTGCCTGATCGTGGCTCAGGTGGGCATTGCCGGCAGCACCCAGTTGGGCCACCACGTCATCTTGGCCGGGCAATGTGGCTTGGCCGGGCACCTGCACATTGGCGATGGCGTGCGTGTAGCCGCCCAGACAGGTGTAACCAGCGATATCCCTGCTGGTCAAACGGTGGCCGGCTACCCCCACCAACCCATTGCCGAATGGCGCAAGAGCATGGCCGTCCAGCGGCACTTGCCTGAGCTGCAACGCACCTTGCGCAAGCTGGAAGCTCGTGTGGCCAAGCTGGAACAGAACGAGGAATCATAAGAGACGGCAAAAGACGTGGATCCACATAAGTCTCCCGCCTTGTCCTGTCGGCCCTAGCTCTGCTCCAGCAACGACCGCAAAGTGTTCAGGTACTCGTTGATGTTGCGCCGGTTGCCGCCGAAATCATATTCCCCAACACGGCCTTCGGAAGTAATGTGTAGACGAGTATGGCCAGGATCCCCTTCTATTGGCGACAGCGAAACCGTTAGATCGTCCACGAACTTAAAAAAGTTGGTGCGGGAGATCCCCTTCACTTCCATCGCCTCAGCATCCACAGAGACCAGTTCCCCCCGCTTCCAAACTTGAAAGGCTTGCTCAGCCGCTTTTAACACCTGGTCTGGGCTAGCTGCAATCACAACTTCCTGTTGGGCGCGATTGTAGGGGGATCCACCCAGGGTGGCCGCTTGTAAGGTGGGGATCCCGCTTGCCAAGCCGAAAAGCAGCACCGCTATCACCACCAAAAGTTTCCAGAAAGACATGCGGACAAAAGGAGAAGTTTACATCTCTTATTATGCCTTTCAGTTAGTAGAACGCTCCTGTTATCACCCTGTCAGCCTGAAGCAGAGCACCTGCCGGCGGTTCTATCGATGGGTTAGCCTACAGCTAATTCACTTGCCCCGAGTGCAAAAATGCTGGCCCAAGAAAAACTCCAAGAGAAAGCCGAGGAAAAGATTACTCCCCTCACCCGCCAGCAACTGGCGGAGCTCATGCCCTCGGCCCAGGGGCTGCTCAGCGATGAACCCGAAATGGAACACTCCCTGCATGCCCTGCAGCTTTTGATTCTGGTCAGCTGCCTCGCCCGCCTCTGGCAAGACCGCAACGACTACTTCCTCGCCTGGAACCTCACCGTCTACTACAGCCGAGAGCAACTCAAAAATAAAGACTTCCGCGGGCCAGATCTGTTTTTGGTCAAAGGGGTAGAAAACCGCCCCCGCCCTTCTTGGGTGGTGTGGGAAGAAGGTGGCAAATACCCGGACTTGATCATCGAGCTGCTTTCGGAATCGACTGCCAAAGTGGATCGGGGTGAGAAGCGGGAGCTTTACGAAAGGATTTTCAGGACACCGGAGTACTTTTACTATTCTCCGGAGACGCAGGAGTTTATGGGTTTGCGACTGAGGGGGGAGAAGTACGAGGAGATTGAGCCAACGGAGCAGGGCTGGCGCTGGAGCGAGATGCTGGAGCTGTATCTGGGGATCCATAACCAACAACTGCGCTACTTTTTCCCCAATGGGGAGCTGGTGCCTACTCCTGAAGAAGCTGAGAGAATCGAGCGCCAACGTGCTGAGCAAGAGCGACAGCGAGCAGAGCGCCTGGCCCAGAAGCTGCGGGAGCTGGGGGTGGATCCCGATACCTTGTAAGGGTAAAGAGAGGAGAACTGGCAATGACTAACCCGAACCCAATTACTGAGGTGCTGGATCCGGTTTATCTACCCGAGTTGCCCCCCACCCAAGACGAGCTCCCCTACGACGACAGCGAACCTATGGAAAGCTGGCGGCACAGGTGCCAGATGGACTTGCTCATCTCCACTACCCAAACCTGGTTGCAGCAGCGCCCTGATGGCTTTGTCGGTGGCAATATGTTTCTCTACTACAGCTTGGAGCAGACCCGCGGCCGCAATTTCAAAGGGCCGGATTATTTTGTGGTGTTGGGCGTGC
The DNA here is from genome assembly GCF_047462035.1 of Synechococcus sp. R5-15. Taxonomy (NCBI): domain Bacteria; kingdom Bacillati; phylum Cyanobacteriota; class Cyanophyceae; order Synechococcales; family Synechococcaceae; genus Synechococcus; species Synechococcus sp. R5-15. The sequence goes on from NZ_JANSIK010000106.1 coordinate 13,934, forward strand.
CTAAAGGCGAGCGCAAAAGCTGGGTGATTTGGGAGCAGGGCAAAGGGCCGGACGTGGTGATTGAGCTTCTTTCTCCCAGCACTGCCCAGGAGGATAAAACAAGCAAAAAGCAACTTTATGAGCAGATTATCCGGGTGCCGGAGTACTTTTGGTTTGACCCGTTTGATCCAGAAGACTGGGCGGGGTTTCGGCTAAGGGGCGGCCGCTATGAGCCGATTAAAGAGGATGCAGAGGGTTGCTTGCCGAGCGAGGTTTTGGGATTGTACCTAGTGAAGTGGGAGGGCAGGTTTCGGGACATCGAGGCCACCTGGATTCGCTGGGCCACTGCTGCTGGGGAACTGGTACCCACCGAGGCCGAACTGGAGCGGCAAAGGGCTGAGCAGGCCGAACAACGGGCAGGGCGCCTGGCCCGGAAGCTACGAGAGCTAGGGGTAGATCCAGACGCCCTGTAGACAGCCAAGTAACTCAAGACAACAGATGGATCCCTAGGAGGCCAACAGCAACACAGGTAGCTTTTGAATAGCAGGCCGTAATCCCTTGGGAAAGCGCTCCCGCTTCAAGAGATAGCGATAGTTGAGTTGGGGAATAAGTCTCTCCCATTGATAGGGGTTCAAGCCAGCTACCACTGAACAGAACGGCTCTCTACTGAGCTCTAACCCCTCTTCCATGAGCCTGAGAGCTATGTTGCCTGCAGCTATCTCCAGAGTTTGATTGGCCAGTTGCGGATCCGGATCCCCTAGGAAGATCAGAGCATAGTCTTCTGGCTGAGGACTGCGCAGAATTGGCTCCAGCAAGCCCTCCAGTTCTTGGATAAGCTGCTCTGTCTCCATTTCCCAGTAGGGGAAAAGACCCACGTTGATCTTGCTCAGGCGGATCCCTTGTGGTTTGGAAGTTTCTGTTAGGCTATCTCTCATCACTACCAGGTTTTCTGAAGGACTCAGCCAAACCCCTGTGTAATCGACGCTATGCAACCTGAAAAAGGCTCCGATTTCCTGCTCGAAGTCATGAACAGCTTTCCAACATCCCTGCCAGTGTCCGTAATCATCGATTTGGATGAATCCTTGAGAATGAACCTGATCATAGAAATGATGAAAAATATCCATCGTTGACTGATACCAGTCAGCATCTGCATGCAGCAGAGCAACCTCGCTCACTTGCTCTCGATAGGTAGGCAAGGTGTCGGCAAACAGCCCCGGCACAGGAACAATTAGATCCCAGACCCCTAGTTCCCTGGCAATCACCTCTAAGTTCTCCGAAATGGGTGCCGCTAAAGCACCGGATCCAAAACCCGTATCGTTGGCACCAACTCCTCGATAATCTCGATCCACCTCTGTTGGATCAGGCATACCTGAGAAGGTATCGAAAGCATATAGCCTGCGAGGTCGACGGCTGTAGTTCTTAATCACCCAGGCCAGCAAAGCTGAGCTTCCACCCCTGCAAACACCACATTCTACAAAGTTCCCAGGAATGTCTTCTTCACAAACCTGCTTAGCCAGTGAATAAAGGCTCCAAAGACGCTCAAAGCCCAGCAAGGTAAAAGATTTAACTTTCTCTAGCACCCTAGACAACTCAAGGTTACAGACCGGATAGTCCTTGAGGTGCTCTGGCAATGTCCAATTCACAGCAGGGTCTGGAATATGCTCAACGGGCTTGACATTGCCTCGCCAGGCCACTCCCATAATTTGCATGGTCTGGTAAATCATCGTGTTCCAGCCCCTGTCTCTCAAGTAATTCAAACCTTCAGCCACATCCGGCGAGGCTAGATCATGAAACAGAATCAAGGCATCCTCAGCAGCATAGCGCTCTGCCACTTGAGCATCCTGCAAGGGGGCTGGTGAGTCATGATTCCCATCGATGAAAATCAGAGACCAGCGACGATCCTCTTGCTGGGCAATTTCCTCTACCTTTTCCGGACTGTAGCCAGGGTAGAGATTGACATTAGAGCGAACTCCAGCCGAGCAGAGAGACTGGTTCACGCTCTCATGAGCTGTTGGATTTTCCAGAATAGGATCGATAGCATCGAGAATAACCCCGCCTGCTGCCAAGTGAGCAGTTGACCAACCTAGCCAACAGCCGATCTCTAGGGCGTTTTTTCCTTGTAGCTTAAGGGCAGTATTGTACAGAATATGAGCCTCGTCTCGACTAACAAAGTCGATAGTAGGTTGACGCAAATCCGCAGTCCAAAGGTGAGGAACTTCTTTCCGTAGATAAGGCCAGGGATGAGGCTCTGGATCGATAGCAGTCATTAGAGGGAAGTTGTAGTCGAGATATATTTTCTTTTGATTAGCTGATACATAGTCATACCTTCTGATTGGAGAAGAATGGCTTCTAGGATACCAAAGACTGGCTTCAACTTTGAAGCCATCGGTAGTATGAGCTACATGAGTTTTTCTATCCTTAGCTTTATAGGTAGTAATGTGTAGAATCCCTAAAGGGATGTAAGGCTTCCAAGGCTCAACCCAGAGCTTTCTTTTTGGATCCCATAGAGGTAGTTTACTATGAACTGTCCAGTTACAAAACAATGGTAAAATTTGAACGTTATCTATCCCTAAGTCATTATAAATAGCCAGGTTTAGAGAACACTGATCTGAGAAGGATAGATCGCGGCTCATAGAGATAGCTTGGCTCAGTCTGTTTTTCCATGCTACCCAGTGAATACCGGAATTACTTCCAGAGAATACACCATCATTTAGAATTGGTCTTATGTATAGGTGGTTATATACATCTCCAAAGTACTTGATGTATCCCGAGAGGTGAAAAGCTTGATGCGAAAATGGATAGGGATCGAAGAGAGTATTTAGCAACTCAGGAACAACTGCAAGGTTTTTGTATCTTGCTCCCAGGGTAAGAAGCTCAATTGCAGACCAGTCTTGCACCCAAGCATCTGCATCAATCCAAATATAAACTTCATAGCCTGGAAAGTATTCAGGAAGGAAAGGCCTACAAACTAGTGCCTTGAGATACTTGGGTTGTCTATCAATGTCGGGAATATCATAGTTCCAATCTGGCTCAACAATGTGGTCAACGTACTGACCTATCCATTGCAACTGCTCCGGTGTACAGCCTACATCCAAGAATCCAATATCTACAGAGTGCCCCTGAGGTTTCTCTCGGATGGAGAGAATAGTCCCCTGAACCAATTCAAAAAACTTGCTGTCAGCGGCCGTAACGATAATGGTTGAGTTCATAACCTTAAGTCTCTCCTCCAAGGCTTGAATTGTTGTCGACAAAGCAAGCCCTGCTTAAATAGCAAAGGACTCCTCTTTGGCCTGCTACAATTTCTCCCTGCCAGAGGAGATGGGTAGGGTCCAGCATCTGGTCAATCCGCTTGCGGTCTTGCTCAGAGGCAAACTCCACATAGATGACCTTGATATCTTCGAGCTGCTCTTGCAAGCTGGTCAACACCTCCACCTCCTCTCCACCTGTAGCCACCCTGAGCACATCGATGAACTCCAGACCCAGCTCCTTGAGAGCTGCCCTGGCTTCTCGGAAAGGGAGCACCTGCTCCACTCCCCACTCGGCCTGAGGATCTTCCGGCCAGAGCCGACAAGTTCTGCAACTATCCTGCCCCGCCAGCCCCACCGGATGCACAAAGCAGTTGCCCAGGCCAAGAGCATTCTGCCGCAGCAGGTGTAGAGCTAACGAATGCACAAAGCAGTTGCCCAGGCCAAGAGCATTCTGCTGCAGCAGGTGCAAGGCCAAGGGATCCACCTCAAAACAATGAATGGCCGCCTCAGGGCAGAAACCCCGAAAACAAACGC
>NZ_JANSIK010000107.1:0-1947 GCF_047462035.1 Synechococcus sp. R5-15
ATCAAAGCGCATTCCTCCCGACACCGACCCTACGGGTACAGTGCGGGGCTCCTGCGATTTCTAGCTGAAGGGACAGGATCGCGCATCCAGGGTTCTCGAATAGCGATGGGACTTGTCGGGATCCCATCTAGAATAGGCGACAACCGGGCGAGAGAGGAGGTGAGCTGGCGGGTGACCTTCGCCCAGTGGCTGGGGCTAGGGGCGCTGTTGGGCCTGCTAGTTCTGCTTTGGCAGATCCGGCAGATCCTGCTGTTGGTGTTCGCGGCCATTGTGTTGGCAGTAGCATTGGATACCTTGGCCCAGATCCCACAGCGCTACGGCTTTCGGCGTGGCCCCTCAATTGTCATCACCAGTTTGACGGTTTTGGTGGCCGCGATCTTGGTGGGGCTAATCGTGGTGCCCCCCCTGGCGGAGCAGTTGCGGTGGCTGTTTACCGATGGGGTGCCCGCCGGGATCGTGCAAGCGCAGCGGCTGTTCGAGAGCTTGATTCTCTCTTTGCCGACGGATATTGAGCTGCCGACGCTGCGGGAATTGGCCAATAGCTTGGTGCCCCAGGCCACCGAGTTGGTGCGACAGGTGCGCGACTTTTTCTCCGAGTCCTTCACTGCCTTTTTTGGCACCCTGCTCAACCTATTGTTTGTAATCATCCTCACCATTTTGTTGTTGGCGGATCCCCAAGCCTACAGTCGCGCTTTTGTCTCGGTTTTCCCGGCCTTTTACCGTCCCCGCATTCGCTACATCCTCAAGCGCTGTGAGCTGGCGCTGCGAGGGTGGCTGATGGGGATCCTGTTTACCAGCACCTTGGTGATGCTGCTGAGTGGGATCGGGCTGTGGATTTTGGGGGTGCCCCTGATCTTGGCCAATGCGGTGCTGGCGGGATTGTTCAACTTCATCCCCAATATCGGCCCCACCTTAAGCGTGGTAGCCCCCATGCTGGTAGCCCTCACGGATGCCCCTTGGAAGTCCTTGGCAGTGCTGGGGCTGTATATCCTGATCCAGCAGTTGGAAAGCAGCGTCTTCACCCCCATCGTTATGTCCCGACAGGTGTCGCTCCTGCCCGCCCTAACCCTAGTAGCTCAAGTTACTTCAGCCTTTTTCTTTGGGGTGCTGGGCCTGTTCCTGGCCGTGCCTTTGGCGGCAATCCTGCAGGTGTGGATTCAGGAGGTGCTAATTCGGGATGTCCTGGATCCCTGGCAGGGATCCCGATTGCGGCCCTTGCTCAGGTTGGAAAGTGGAGAGAACGGGATCCAGAGCTCCACCCAGGCGGAAAACCAGGATCCCATTCCGCGACCGCAATCGGTGCGAGAAGGTTGAGGGGGCAATGCTCCTGACTTGGCTCAACCCCATCAGCTTAGCCACACGACCGGCCCTTCCATTGGGCAGGAATCGACGTTCTCCCCACGGCTAGAGCCGGGGGATTCTTTCCCGTCGCTCCACGCTCCTCGCGCTTGACCGGTGTGAGAACGCGACAACTGGCAACTGCGCACCCAGGCAGAGCGGCATCGGGGAAACAGTGAGGCCCACGGCCCGCTGTGCGAAGGGCATTCTGTCAACCAAGGATTCTGTCCCGCTATCGCTCACCTGGCAAGGTTGGACTGTGGAGTCCCGGCGGGAAAAGCCGCAACCCCTGCTGGCGCACCCGCCGCTCCTGGAAAGGGATAGGGGTCACGCGCGGCAAAGGCGTAGCCACAGGCTGGGGAGTTGAAGTGGGCACAGCTTGCGGAGAGGGCTCTGGGCTGGGCTCAGGCGTAAGCTCAGGTTCGGGAGTGGCTACTACGGGCGGTGGCGTTGGAACAGCCGGGATCCCCTCTGGTGTCGGACGGGGGCGGCCCAGTTGAAAGCGCGGCTGGCGACGAGGTACAAGCGTGGGCGTCGCCTCTGGCGTTGGAGTCGGAGTGGGTGTGGGTGTGGGCGTCGGGCTGGGTGTTGGCGCCGGAGTAGGAGTGG
>NZ_JANSIK010000108.1:0-42254 GCF_047462035.1 Synechococcus sp. R5-15
GGTCAGGACTTGGGTCATGGTTCTATCATAACTTCCGCATTCCTCCCGACACTGACCCTACGGGTACAGTACGGGGCTCCTGCGATTTCTAGCTGAAGAAGGGATCCCCGATGGCCACTGCCGCTTGCGGGGACGGATTTGCGACACTGCTTATCTAGGGGCTTTCATTCGCTATCAGGTATGGGTGTCGGGCTGTGAGGTGAAACTTTTGGCTGTGCAACCCAACCCCGGCCTGAATTTGCAGCAGTTGCCGGAAGGGACGGAGGTGACTTTAAGTTGGGATCCCAGCCGGATGCACCGCATCCCCGAATAGGGCTCTCAATCCCGATCTCCTCTGGAGCTTGTCTATCCGGCGTCGGCGCTATCTTGCAGGCAGTTGACACTCCCGCCGACTGAAGTCGAGGGATTCTTACGTAGCCCAGAAACGGGCTCGCAACGGCGTTGTCAAAGGGAGAAAAGCGGGCCATGATGCGCATTTCCATCCAGCCGGGGAGCGGGATCCCTGGCTCCGTACAGCTTTTTAATTTGCTCTGCTTCGCCATTGCCTGTGGGCAGTTTCCTCCCGGCTGCCGCCTGCCCAGCACCCGTCAATTGGCTATGCAAACGGGCCTGCACCGCAACACCATCCACAAGGTTTACCGCCAATTGGAGGCTATGGGCCTGGTGGAAACCCGCGCTGGATCTGGCATTTACGTGAGCCGCTCCGCCCGCCAGGTGGTTAACTACTCTCGCGGCCTGGGGGAAAACCTGGATCGATCCCGACAGGTCCTGGAGCAGGTGCGCCAGGGCATCGACCAGCTGCTGCAGCAGGGGTTTTCTTTGGAGCAGGTGCGGGATCTGCTGCTAGCGGAGATCGATTGGCGATTGCGCTGCAGTGCCCAAGTGCTGGTGTGTGTGCCCAACCGGGATTTGGGTACAGGACAACTGATGGCCCAGCAAATCCAGCAGACTTTGGGCATCCGGGTCCAGTTGGTGCCCCTGGAGGAGCTGGCCACCGTTCTGGATCAGATCCATTCCGGCACTGTGGTGACGCTGCACTATTTTCTCAGCGCCGTCGAGGCCATTGCCCAACCCCGAGGGGCCCGTGTTCTGACGGTGGAGGTGTCTGACTACGCCCGTGAAATTGCCCTGATCCGCCAATTGCCTTCCTACGCCTGTCTGGGGCTGGTGAGCATCAGCACTGCCCTGCTGGAGGTTGCCGAGGTGATCGTCTACAGTCTGCGGGGAGACCTGCTGGTGCTGACGGCAGTGATCTCGGATACGGAACGGGTGGGATCCCTAATCCGCCGCGCCCATACGCTGATTTGCGATGAGGCCAGCTACCCCACCCTGCGGGTCTTGGTGCGCCAAGCCCGAGCCGATCTAATCCGCACACCCAACCTAGTCTGCGCCACCCCCCACATCGGAGAAGCAGCCATGGCCGAGCTGCGACGGGAACTGGGTGGGATCCCTGGAGCCGGAGGGGATAGAGAGGCGGGCGGCAGCAGTTTGCAGAGTAAAGAAACGCATTAAGCCTTGTTGCAGGTGAGCCATTTTGCGGATGACAGGCTGTCCAAGATCGTGCTTAGGTGAAAATACGGTAAAGGCTCTCTCATTTTGATTCATCGCTGATCAGTCTTTACACGCATGGTGATCCTCGACTACGCCTCCGCCAATCACGACTATGTGGCGGTTACACGGGAAGGTTTCTGGGAGGCCATCCGCTTCCAAGACCATTTTTATGTTTTCAACCGGAGCTTTTCGCGGCTGCAAGAGGCCATTGACAGTTGCCGCTACGACATGGATCGCGGATCCCTGATCAGCCTCGTGGTGGTGCGCCCTCGGAGCTATGAGGTGTGGTCACAGGTGGGATCCGACATTCCTGTCCTGCCGAAGCAACTCTTGAGCCCGACAGCCAGGGACTCCCTCCTACCGGCGCGCCAGTGCTCCGCACCCCTGTCACCAGCGCGGAAGCGTCGCATAGCAATGACGGCTCCATCGGGGCCCGAACGTCCTTTCTGGTCTTTCTGGGGCTGGGGATCCAAGGCTTATGTAGTGGACGGCGAGCCGGCTGCACCCCAGCCTTTGTTTTACCGCAGCCCTCGGCCCTACAACGCTCTACAGGCCTAGGCCGGAATCGGTTTCAGGGAACAGGACGGCTCCACGTGCAAATTGAGATCCGGCTCTTCCACCAGCAAGGGCACGCGCTCGGCCACTTCCAGGCCAAATCCTTTCAAGCCGCTGATGTGGCGAGAGGTGTTGCTGATCAGGCGCATTTTGCGCACCCCTACATCCCGTAGGATCTGGGCGCCGATGCCGTAATCGCGCAAGTCCATCGCCACCGGTGGCGCGGTTTCAGAAAGTCCCAGATCTTGCCGGGCGTAGGACTTGATTTGCTCGATGAGACTCAGCTCCTGCTCTTGCCGGCGCAGGTACACCAGTACCCCCTTGCCTTGGTGGTCGATCATCTTCAGGGCCGCTGTCAATTGGCGGCGACAATCGCAGCGCAGGGATCCCAGCGCATCCCCTAGGGGACACTCCACATGGACGCGCACCAGGACGGGCTCAGCGGCAAATTGGGTCGGATCCCCTTTCACCAGGGCCAGGTGCTCGACTTGGTTGAGGCTATCGCGGTAGCCGTAAACCCGAAACTGGCCAAACTCCGTGGGCAGGGTGGCGGCAGCCTCTCGGTGAACCAGTTGTTCGGTGCGCAAGCGGTACTCGATGAGGTGGGCGATGGTGATGATCTTCAAATCGTGCTGACGGGCATATTCGATCAACTGGGGCAGGCGGGCCATGGAGCCATCCGGGTTTTGGATCTCGCAAATCACCCCTGCCGGATACAGCCCGGCCAACATCGCCAGATCCACCGCCGCTTCCGTATGGCCAGCCCGTTTGAGTACTCCGCCCTCCCGTGCCCGCAGCGGAAAGACATGCCCAGGCCGGCGCAGATCTTCCGGTCGCGTGTGCGGGTGAATGGCCGCCTGAATGGTGCGAGAGCGATCGGCAGCGGAAATGCCGGTGGAAACTCCAGCCTCTGGCCCAGCATCAATGCTGACGGTGAAGGCAGTTTGGTTGCTGTCGGTGTTCTGCCCCACCATCAGCGGGATCTTCAGCTCATCGAGGCGGGATCCCTGCATGGCCAGGCAGATAAGGCCCCGCCCGTAGGTGGCCATGAAGTTGATAGCTTGGGGCGTGGCAAACTGGGCAGCACAGACCAGATCCCCTTCGTTTTCTCGGTTTTCGTCATCGACCACGATGACCATGCGACCACACTTGAGGTCTTCGAGGGCTTCGGGGATGGAGTGGAAGATCGTCTCTGTCTCGGCCTGCGGGATGGCACTCATGGAAAAGGGGACGCAAAAAGGGAAAACCTGGCACAGCCGGCTCTGGGCACCGGATCTGCCGGATCTATGCTAGAGCAAACCGGGCGACAGGTAGGGATCCCAAGGCAGAGTCAGTACTTGGGAATCGAGGGATCGTAAGCCTCTGCCCAGGCGAGGATCCCCCCGCGCAGGTTTTTTCCTTGGATCCCAGCAGCTTGTAGGATCTTCAGGGCTTTGGCCGAGCGTGCCCCACTCTTGCAGTGGACGATCAGCTCTGAGCCGTTAAGGAGGCGACGCACCTGCTCCACCCCATCGCCATTTTCAATTTGGGGCAAGGGGATCAGGTGAGCACCAGGGATCCGGCCTATCTCCCACTCATTTGGGTTGCGCACATCGACCAGCACAAAGTCTTGCTGGGCATCGAGGCGGGCTTTTAGCTCAGCCACGGTGATCTCCGGGATCTCCGCTTGGCCAGCCTGTTCGGCAGCTTGGGCTTGTGGGATCCCGCAGAACTGCTCATAGTCGATAAGCTGGGTGATGGGAGGAGTGGCGGGGTTTTTGCGCAGCTTCAGCTCCCGGAAGCTCATGTTCAGGGCATCGTAAAGCAGCAGCCGCCCACTTAGGGTTGTGCCCACGCCCAGCAGGATCTTCACGGTTTCGGTAGCTTGAATAACACCGATGATGCCGGGGAGGATCCCCAACACTCCCCCTTCGGCGCAGGAGGGCACCAGTCCTGGTGGGGGCGGCTCGGGGTAGAGATCCCGGTAGTTGGGCCCATCTTCGTAGTTGAAGACCGTCGCTTGTCCCTCGAAGCGGAAGATCGAGCCGTAGACATTGGGCTTGCCCGTCAACACACAGGCATCGTTCACCAGGTAACGGGTGGGGAAGTTATCGGTGCCATCCACAATCACGTCATAGTTGGCAAACAGCTCCAGTGCGTTGTGGGCCTTCAGGGCGGTGTTGTAAACATCCACTTGACAGTGGGGGTTGATCTCCAGGATGCGGTTCTTGGCCGATTCCACCTTCGGCTTGCCCACCCAGGAGGTGCCGTGGATCACCTGCCGCTGCAGGTTGGACACATCCACCACATCAAAATCGACAATGCCGATCCGCCCCACGCCGGCTGCCGCCAAGTACAGCAACAGGGGCGAGCCAAGGCCGCCTGTGCCGATGCACAGCACTTTGCCCGCTTTCAGCCGCTTCTGTCCTTCTAGGCCCACCTCGGGCAGGATCAAATGCCGAGAAAACCGCTCCATCTCCTCGCGGGAGAGGCTGACTTGGCTGGTGTCCAGGTTCAACATGCTCACAACCCTCCAGCAATAGCGGGAACGATGCTGATGACGGCTTGTTCTCCCACGGGGGTGTTGTTGCCTTGGGGCAACGTGCGCACATCCTCGTCGTTGAGGTAGACATTGACAAAATTGCGCAGCTTCCCATCCTCGGTGTAGAGGTGGCGCTTCAGCTCGCCATAGCGGGCGATGAGGTTGCCCATCACTTCGCCAACATTGCTGCCCTCGATCTCGACAGCTTCCAGGTTGTCGGTGTAGGGGCGCAGGGGAGAGGGGATCAGAACTTTGGTTGCCATGGGAGTTCGGGGAGAGATCTTGGGTATCTACTGGAGACTTTTGAGGATCCAGAGGATCTGGGCTGACCTATCCGTTTGTCGATCTTGTTGGGGCTGTCTACTGACTTTGAGGATTCAGCTATCTTACAGACAAGGTTCAGCACTAGACTACCGCTTTTTCCGGTGGTACCCATCCCAGCTTTCAAGGATCCCAACTGAACTTAGCCGTGAATTTCAGCCTGAAACAGCGGCAAAGCCCAAACGACTCTAGCTTGCCAAAGCCGGGAGCGGGGGGATGCGAATGTCTTCCAGCATCTGCATCGGCTCCCGTTGGGGCTGCTCCTGCTCATCCAAAACCCAGCTCACCACCTCTTCTGCCTTGCCCTCGCGCACACTGACGATCACACAGGAAAAGCCCCAAGGAAAAGCATGCTGCCGATCAAACTCGGAGGGAATGGCCGCATGGTTGGGGTGGGAATGATAGGTGCCCAGGATCCCCAGCCCTTTGCGCACCGCGTGGTCGTTGGCCCGCTTGAAATCCGCCGGATCGATCAAAAAGCGGCGGCGGCTGGATTCCCCGTCTGCCAGAGGGTTTTCGGCTTGATCCCAGGTGTTGGTCACCGACCAAAGCTCGTGGATGATCTTGTCGGATCCCCGGATTTCCCCAATTAAAATGCCGCAGCTCTCGTGGGGAAAGGCTTGTTCGCCGTGCTGGCGGATGCTGTGAAGGTGGTCTGCCGAGAGGTAGAGGGCCATGAATCTCGCCTTTGCCGATGGAGTTACCGTTCTTTTATTCTGGCACAAGTTGGCCGGGGATCCCTCAACTTAGCTACAGCGGATGCCATTGGGGCGCAACGGGCAGGCCGTTCCGCAGAGGCCGCCGCTGCTGAAAATGTTCGGCCACCAGTGTGGCGCGGTCAGACCCGTCCATCGAGTGAACCCAGAGGTGGCTCTGGCTTTGGAGGGGTGACGGGGGCATAGTGGGGGCAACCCTGGCACGGCCCTTGGGGATGGACGGCACAGCGCAACCAAGCCGAGTGGGCACTGAAAACACAAGAGGGATCCCCCAGGGGTGGGCCAAATTCGCCGGCCCGTTGACGGCGCAGCAGCACCACTTGCCGTCGCCAATCTTGCAAAAATCGGCTGTAGGCGCGTTCCCGCCAGCGACGCTTGGCCGCATTTTCGAGGACGTGGGCGGTGAGGTTATCCAACATGGAACGATACCCAGGGAAGAGGCCAACAAGCTGGGAGTTGCGTTGGATGGCTGAGAACCTCAGGATGGCACACACTGGCGAGAAGAACCCAAGAATTGCAAACTCTCCTTGAGTTCAGTTTAAGTTTGTGGAGTTTCTTCCGATGGCTCTGGCTGCTGGTGGCGGGCCTGGGCCCGTTGCAGGGCTTCTCGCACCACAGCAAAGCCCGTTCCCCCGGCGCTGAGCCGCGTGGCCACCACCTGGCGGGGCTCAATGGCCGTCAAAATGTCCGCCTCAAAGGCCGGGTGGAAGGTTTTCCAGCGCTCCAAGGGCAGATCCCGCAGCAGGATCCCCTCTGCCAAACAAATGCGCACAATCTGCCCCACCAAATCATGGGCTGTGCGAAAGGGGATCCCTTTGCGCACCAGGTAGTCGGCCACATCGGTGGCGTTGGAGAAATCTTCCTGCACAGCAGCCGCCATGCGCTCAGGTTGAAATTGGATCCCTTCCCGCAGCAGAAGGGTCATCGCCTCTAGGCAGGCTTTCAGGGTATCGACCGTGTCGAATAGTCCCTCTTTGTCTTCTTGGAGATCTTTGTTGTAGGCCAGCGGCAGCCCCTTCAAGGTGACCAACAAAGCCTGGAGATGGCCAAACACCCGCCCCGCCTTGCCGCGCACCAACTCCGGCACATCGGGATTTTTCTTCTGGGGCATGAGGCTGGAGCCGGTGGCACAGGCATCGGTGAGGGTGACAAAGCCGAACTCCTGGGAAGCCCAGAGGATCATCTCTTCCGAGAGGCGGCTGAGATGCACCAAAATCAAGCTGGCGGCAGCGTGGAACTCCACCAGGTAGTCCCGGTCGCTAACGGCATCCAAGCTGTTGGCGCTGATCCGCTCAAATCCCAGCAGATGGGCGGTGAGCTGCCGATCGATGGGCAGAGAAGTGCCGGCCAAAGCCCCGGATCCGAGGGGGCAGACATTCACCTCTTCCCGCACCCGCCCCAGCCGTTGCCAGTCTCGCCAGAACATTTCTTCATAGGCCAAGAGGTGGTGGGCCAAGCTAATCGGCTGAGCCCGTTGCAGATGGGTGTAGCCGGGCAGGATTGTCTCCAGATGCCGCTCAGCCAAGTCCAACAAAACTCCGCGCAGCTCCCAGAGGGCTTGACGAAGGTGATCGATCTGATCTCGCAGATAGAGACGCAGATCGGTGGCCACTTGGTCGTTGCGGGAGCGCCCGGTATGCAGTTTTTTTCCCACTTCCCCCACCAAAGCCACCAAACGACGCTCGACGGCGTAGTGGACATCCTCTGCCTCTGGATCGGGCCGGAAGGTGCCGGCAGCCGCCTCCTGTTGGATCTGCTCCAATCCCCACCGGATCTGGTCGGCCTCTTGCTGGGTCAGGATGCCACAAGCGGCCAACATCTGCACATGAGCCAGGGATCCGGCCACATCGTAGGGCAGCAGGCGGATGTCGAAGCCGATGCTGGCGTTGAAGCGGGCAATGGCAGGATGCAGGGATCCCTCAAAGCGTTGGCTCCAGGGGCGAGGGGTGGAAGTTACCGTCGGCTCAGACATTGGCTGGGAACCGGAAGAATGGGGAGAAGGATTGACCACCGTAGGAAGACCCCACTGCAGTTGTGGAGAAAAAACACAGAAACCGACCGCCGACGGCCAAAACCCCGCCGGCCCAGGCCCAATGGATCCAGCTAGAGCAATGGTGACAAGGCCCTAGTGGGAGCTGGTGATGCTCTTGAGCATGTAGCCCGCCACGATCCCTATCAAAAGCGCCCAAATTTGGCCCGATTCCACAAAGCCATTCCAACCCTTGCGGATATCACCCAGCACATCCTGTCGGAACACCTGCCCGACAATCATTTCCGTCTGGAAAGCCGTGGGGGCCGGCAAGTAAACCGAAGCGGTCTCAGACCCAGAAGAAGAGAAGTTCATGGTTGTACCTCAGGTGTAGATAACACAGTGCAGCCAACCTGGTAGCTCCACCAGCTAGAGCGTACCGCTCTGAAAGACCTACGAAACGCCAACAAACACTTCCACTCGCACCGGCGGCGCGGAGTGCTCAGCGTCTGCCGCGCTTCTGCTTTCTTCCTGCCTTAACGAACTATGGCTGGCAGCAGAGATCACCCCCACTGCCCCGCCAGAGGGATCTCCACAGGCGTGACTTCCCCGCAAGCTGCAGGTAGCCGCTCCTTGCTCTCTGAGAGAGCCACACAGACTAAAGCTGGAGCAGGCTTTAGCCCATGCAGAACGCATGCCAGAACTAACCAACTAGCCTAGTAGTCCGGCAAAACCACGTCAACCAACCCACCGTTGCTGCCCAGCCCAGTAGCGTTGAGTAGCTTGCTTGAGCTATTGTGAGCGTTGCAGCCTGCTGTCATTAACCCTGAGTTTGAACTTTTTTAGCTAGGCTGGCTCGGAGTCGGGCAACACCTTCAACACCACCAGCGTTGTGTCGTCCACGGGCTCAGGCCGCAGGGAAATCTCGTCCTGCAACAGGAGCTCTGGATCCGCAGGCAGCCACAGGGGAAGAGGATGGGATCCCCGACGGCCTCGGAAGGCATCCATCTGCTCAAACAAGCTCTCCAAAATGTCTTCGGGGGAGTCGTAGCGACAGGCAGCATACTGGATGGCGTCCATCAGCCCAGAGGTTTCCAAGCGCTCGCCGCGGGTGTTGGCTGTCTCCGTGTAGCCATCGGTGTAGTACACCACCACATCCCCGGGTTGCAGTTGCACGCAGCTTTCCGAGTAGTGGCTGTTTTCTTCCAAGCCGATCAGCGCCCCCTCTGTGTCCAGGGGTTGAATTTCTCGGGTGCGGGCCTGCCACCACAGGGTGGGGTTGTGGGCCGCGTTGCTGAAGCAGAGGCGATGGGAGCGGGGATCGTACTCCGAATAAAACAGGCTGATGAAGCGATTGGAGTTTTCCAGGTCACTGTACATGGCCCGGTTCAGATGTTGCAGAACACGGGCCGGCGAATGGCGGTTGAGGGCCTCCGCCCGCACCATGGCGCGGGTCATGGTCATCAACAGGCCGGCGGGCACCCCTTTGCCCATCACATCCCCAATGACGATGGCCAAGCGAAAGCCTGCCGTTTCTTCAGATGAGTCGGATGTTTCCAGGCGTTCGCCGGGAATCTTGATGAAGTCATAGTAGTCGCCCCCCACTTTGCTGGCCACCCGGCAACGGGCTGCCAGGCGAATCCCCTTGACTTGAGGGCACTCCCGAGGTAGCAGTTGGGTCTGGATGTAAGAGCCAATCTCCATTTCTTTTTCCAGGGCCATCTTGCGGCGCAAGGCTGCCGTCAAGCGGTCATTTTCGATGGCCACCCCTGCCTGATCGGCGACCAAGCGCAACAGTTGTTGGCGACGTTCATCCCAGTGGTAGCCAGGCTGACGGCTGAAGACGTACAAGCGACCCTGGACAGAGTTGCGAATCAGCAGCGGCGTGCCGAAAAGGCGTACATCCGGCCCCAAGCTCTGGCGGAACCGTTCGTCCAAGAGGTGTTCAAGGGCAGGGATCTTAACAGACAGGGATCCCTCCGTTTTGAGAATGGGCTCTTGAGCCGAGAGGGTCTGGGTAATTTGCTCCATCTCAGCCCGAATCTGCTCGCGGTGATTGAGATCAGAGCAATGCAGTTGATCCAACTGGATGGTGCCGTTGGGATTGAACAAAACCAGGGCTCCGCCTTCGGCATCGGTCAGTTGGCTGGCCACAAAAGCCGTCAGCTCCAGGATCTGGTTCAAGTTGTTAAAAGAGCGCAGAGCAAAAGCCAGCCACGCCAGCAGATACTGCATCCGATGGTGTTCTCTCTCCAGTTCTGCCACCCGATCCGGCATTGCAGGGGCAGGCACAATGGCCGGCTTGACCTCCGGCAGCTCTCTATCATCGGACGCAACGGCACCTGAAGAGGTGGGATCCTCATCCTGGCCGGTCTGAGCTGAGCGCAAGTCCCCCGAATTGTCCGTGGGCGACAGCGACGGAGCATTGGGGGGGAGGGGATTTTTGCCCGAATCCTGGGCCAGCAAGGACTCTGACCACAAAGAATCTGACAGCCCGGCAGGGGGCTGCCCTAAAACGGCCTTTTGGGGGCTGTGATCATCCATCGGGAAGACTGGCGTTAATCCCTTGGAAACGTAACGAAACAGCTTAGCAAAAATATCACAAGCTTCATCACACTCATCCCTCACACCCGGCGATGCTGACGGGATCCCTGGCACAGCTCTCGGTAGAGCTGTTCCACCTGGCTGAGGTTGTGGCTGAGGGTATAGCGCTCCAGCACCCGCTGGCGGGCCTTCATCCCCAGCAGTTGGGTAAACTCCCGTTGATCCCGCAGCAAAGGCAGCAGCGTTTGCAGCTCTGCTGTCACCCGTGTTGGATCCAGCGGGATCCCAGCTCCATCGGCCAAAACCTCTCCATCAGCGCCGACATCGGTGGCTACCGCTGCCACCCCACAGGCCATCGCCTCCAGCAGCGACAAAGAGAGCCCCTCGATCAAGGAGGGCAAAACAAACACATCAGCCCCTCGCAAGATCTCGATGCGCTGCTGCTCGTCGGCAATATAGCCCAGCCAGTGGATCCCATGTTGAAGGGTGTAGCAGGGCTTGAGGGTGTTGAGCAGTGGCCCATCCCCCACGATCAGCAGACCACACTTCTCCCCCATTTGGGCGTGTTTCCAAGCCTTGAGTAGGGCTTCCAGGTTTTTTTCCGGCGAGACCCGCCCTTGATAGACGAAGATCCGCTCCAGTCCCAACCGCTGTTTGAGGGTGGAGGGCCCAGGCGCGTACTTGTCCACATCCACACCATTGGGAATGACCACCACCTGCTGGGGGCTCACCCCCAGTTTGACCAAGATCTCCCGTTGCGTTTCCGAGAAGACAATGGTGCGGTGATAGTTGGCCAAACACGGGGCGTAGAGCTGGTAGGCCAAGTATTGGGTGCGAGAGGCGATGTTGCGCCGCCGCCGGTCGAAGGCCGGGTGGAAGGTGGCCACCAGCGGCTGGTTGAGCTCAGCACAGATCTCCGGCAGCACAAAGTCGATGGGAGAAATGGTCAAGGAGGCATGTACCAGATCCGGCTGCAATTCCTTGAGGGCCTGGGTGAGCAACCGCTTGGCGTTGGGGGCCGGGATCGTGTAAATCTGCGACTTGTACAGACAGGGGAGGGAAACGTCTCGACGATCCAGCTCCGCCCTCCAGCCTTCACCTCCAGGATCCAGGGCGGGCGGTTGGCCCTCGTTGGTGAAGTGAAAAAAGCTAACCTGATGTCCCCGATCCAAAAGGCCGTTGGTCACCTCGCGGCTATAGGTGACGTTGCCACAGAAAGGTGTTTTTTTGCCTATCCAGGCGATGTGCATGGGCGGATCCCCGCGGAGCTAAAACGCTGAGCTGCAAAGGGAGTCTCGATGCTCAAGCCTCTACAAGAGTAGCAGAGTTAGCTCCTGCCTTGGCCCGTCCCCTCGGAAGAGGATATCCAACCTCGCGCTGCGGCAGGATTTACGAGACCTCTCTGCCCAATAGGCTCCAGGTGTACAGCCCCGCCAGCCCCGCCAGAACAGACAGGGCCACAAACATCCAGGGAAGGCCAAGGCGGGCTTCTGCCAATCCCGTGAACACCAGCGGCAAACTGAGGGCAATGTTGGCGGCGTTGTTCTGGAGCCCAAAGATCTTGCCTCGCAGATGGTCAGGCGTTTCCTCTTGGATCAAGGTTTGCATCGGCACCGCCACCAAAGCCCCCCCACAGCCCAACAGGGCAATCCAGCCCAAGCTGGGCAGCAGCCAGTGGGTCGTCCAGGAGAGGGCTGCCAGAGCCCCACAGAGCAGCAGGGATCCCAGGCCAACCCAGGCGCGGCGGCTCACCCGTCGGCCCGTATGGCCCACCCAAAAGGCGCCGATCCCCATGCCTAGGCCAGCAGCGGCCAACAACACCCCGAACTGATCCGGCTTCAGCTCTGCCATCACTTCGGCCATGCGCACCGCCAAAACTGCCAGCGCCGCAAACAGCGAGTAGAGCACCACCACCTGCACCAAGGCAGCTCGGATCAGGGGCATCTGGCTGACATATTGCAGGCCCAAGCGGAGATCTTCCCAGAGGTGGGGGACTTCCCAACGCCGGGGCTCCAGCTTCTCATGGGGTTGTAGCAGCAATAGCAGGGATCCCGCCAAGAGGTAGGCTCCCCCCACCAACAGCTCCGGCCCCACTTCCCAGCCCGGCAACCAATGGCGTACCCAACGATCTGCCAGGGTTAACAGCGGCTCCCCCACAGCAAACCCGACGATCAGCGAAGCCATCATCGTGGTGGTGTACAGGGAGTTGGCCGCCAGCAGCTCTCGCTTCGGCAGGATCAGGGGCAAAGTCGCCTGCTCGGCAGGAGCAAAAAACTGGGTCAGAACCGAGACGGCAAAGCTCACCAGCAACAGCCCCGCAAACCCCAAGGGGATCCCCGGCCAAAGGTCGCGCCCGGCAGTGAGCCAGAGCAGCGGCGGCAACAGCAGCACCAGGATCCCACGCGCCAGGTTGGAGAGCACCAACACTCCTTTTTTTAGCCAGCGATCCACAAATACCCCTGCCAGGCTGCCCAATAGCATCGCCGGCAGCGTAAAAGCCAGCATGATGGCCGAGACCCAACCGCTGATGGAAGCCCCTTCCGGCTGAAATTCGCGGGCAACCAACCCAATCAGCAGCACCAACAACACCTTGTCCGCCAACTGGGAACACACCTGCCCCATCCACAGCAGCAGGAAATTGCGCCGGCGCAGCACGGCCACAAAGTTGCTCAGGCCCGGCTCAGACAGACCTTGATCTTCCTTCTCTGCTTTTTGCTCCTTTTCGGGATCCTCAGGGGGTGGCCCTGGCAAGGGATCCCCGGAAGAATGCTCCAGCAAGCTGAGGGTGGAGCTTGCTGTCGGCTCAGGCGAGAGAGCTTCTGACTTCAGTCCCCAACTTGGCGTTGATGCAGGTAGATCCCGGAGAGGGGAACTGGGGTGGCAGATCCCTGCCCCTCCCTCCGGCCAGCCCCATCGTTGCTCCAAAGTCATCATGCTCCCCAGGTGACCTGCCCATTTCCCCGACGTCGGCCCCACAACAGAATGGGATCCCGTCAGCAAACAAAAGTGGAAATGGGGTGCCCCGATCTTATCTTGGCCCGCCTTCCAATCCACCAACCCAAATCTTGGGAATCGGCAGGCCTAGCTTCCTGCGGCAGACAAGGAGCGCAAGGGATCCGGGATCGACTCGCTGGGAGCCACAAAGCTGCCCTTCTCTACAAAGGTTAAGCGCAGGCTCAGCCAACGAATAAAATCCGCGTTGGTGGATACCACTGCCCCCAGGGGCTCCTTCAACTTGTCCCGCAGGGGCTTTAACTCTGGAGCTTCCATGAAGGCCGGCTGGGGCACCCAGAAGAAATCGACAGGGCAATGGCGCTCCTCGCAGTATCGACGACGCTCCTCCAGCACCTCTTCCAGAGGCTCAGAACGTAAGAAAGACAGGCTGGCAACGACAAAATGATAGGTAGTCGGTTCGGCAGCAGACATAAGATTGCTGTGGAACTGTGTTGAGAATAAAGGCTAGAGCCGGGCGTCCACCGCTCCTTGCAGATCCTCTCCCTCAGAGAGAGGCAGATTTGAGCAGATGCGGAGCCGGATCGCGGGAGCTACACAGCGGCTGACAGTCTTCCAACTGCCGGAGAACGGGTAGCCGCGCCATGACTTCCTCAGGGGGCATGGAATGTTCTGAAGCCTGCTTGAGGGTAGGTAGAGCCTGAGCTGCCCATTCCCGAGCCCAGGAAGCGGACTCAGGAGTTTCCTTCTCCTCCAACAGCTCTTGGCAAAGGGCAGTTGAGCGCTCCAAGTCACCACTGCCCTGATATGCCATGATCAGAGCTACACGAGCCAAAACGCATTCTTCCGGATCTGCCCTCGAGCCATTGCGCTCGCTCAGGCGGTGCTCCTGTCTCTCTTGGATGGAACAGCAGTAGCAGAACGACTCGAGAAGGTTGATCGCCTCCAGGTAGCGCTCCTGCTTGAGAGCAGTAATGCCGGCGCGGAGGGATCCATGAGGGTGAGACATGAGCCTAAGCACAAGAAAAAGATCTTGGACGGACTTGCACCTGAAGGTTATCCAGCCAGTGGCCCGTCTTCTCATCCAAGGTTTCGTGTCTAAAACTACTATACACCCTCTGGACAAGTGACTGCCGATTTACTCTTCCTCTCAAGCTTGTGGAAAGGGCGCTCAACCCTTACGGGCTAGGGTGTAGGTGCTGACATAGTGAGTCTCCCGGCGCAGCACCGCACAGCCTGCCTGTTGCAGGCGCACCCCCAGATCGTCGTGGATGTAGTCGCGGTAGTAGGGTTCGTGGAAGGTTTGCATAAAGGCTTCCATCGTCTCCTTCAGCTCTGGCGAATCCAGCAGTTGCACCGAGTCGCAGATGACCACCACGCCCCCTGGCTTCACCACCCGACTCATCTCGTTGATGACATTTTGTCTGGCCGGGCCAGGCAGCTCATGAAAGAGAAAAACGCTGATGACGGCGTCAAAGGTGGCATCGGCATAGGGCATGGCCTCGGCGTTGGCGCGGATAAGCTGGGGCAGCTCCCCCGGCAGCTCCTGCAACAGTCGGTTGGCCTTGCGCAGATAGGCGGGGGAAAGATCCAGGCCATACAAAGCTGCTTTGGGCAGGGATCCCCGCAGCAAGCGCAGCATCCGCCCCGTGCCACAGGCTACATCGAGGATGTGGGGGCTGACCAAGGTGGGATCCAACGCATCTTTGAGCAGGCGAATCACCCGACGGCGCATCGCGTCCGCTGTGCCCCCAAACAGCAGCTCCACCTGCAGGTCATAAAGCTCAGCCGAGCTGTCGCTCAGATAGCCGTTGGTTTGGTAATGAAAATTTTGCAGGTAGTATTTCGGATAGCCCTCGGTGGAGATGTCTTGAGAAAACTCTTGGTAACGCTTGCTGTGAACCCGCCGAGTAATCTGCGGCAAATCCAACCACACCTGCGGGTAATAGCGGGCAAAGTCCAGCCAGGGGTTGTCGAACAAGAGCGCGTGCGGGTAGTACCCTGCCTCAGCATCTTGCCAGTCCGCTTGCAGGAGTTGTTCGTAACGGGCCCGCAACACCTGTAGCGTGTCAGCGCTCACCCGCACCTTGGCCCGCGGCGGCGGGGTCCTCCCGGAGGAGAAGCTTTGCAGATCCCTGAGCACGGAGAGCATCAGATCTGAAGCTTGGGTGGAGAGCGCTTTGTGGGCAAAGCCGAAGATGTTTTTGCCCCACTGAAAAGCGCGGTAGGCAGCTTCCCCGACTGGAGATGGGATCGGCAGCGACAGCTCAGGACTTAGTTGTAGGCTCATAACCCTGCAAGGTGCGAATGAAGAATGAAGGCTTAACGTTTGTTTACACTTAATTATAGCAAGGCGGCCACGCCGGGCCGGCAGCCGCTGGGCGCGGGGAAAACCTGGCGGAATTGGATCCCTGAGCACACCCCATCTGGCCAAGCAGGGGAGTACTCTAGTGGTGTCCTCAAAAGGATGTCCCCGATTGCCCTATGAGCTGGAGGAAGGGGCTGATCAGGTCGATTTGATAATGGGAAGAGGGAGCGCCTCAGCATGACAACCAAGACGGTGTTGGTCATTGACGATAGCATCATGATTCGCAAGATGGTGGCCAGCATCTTGGCCGATCAGTTCCAAGTGGTGGAGGCCAAAGACGGGTTGACAGGGCTGGAAGCGGCCAAAAAACATCACCCCGACCTGATCCTGCTGGATTTTGTCATGCCCAAGATGGATGGCTACGACACCTTGCAGGCCATCCGCCGCGAAGACAGTCTGAAAAATACTCCTATCATCATGATGTCGGGGCTGAAGGAACAGGTGACTGCCCGCATTCCTGAGCCCTTTGTCGATTTTGATTTCATCGAGAAACCGTTTGAGGCAGATGCCCTTTTGGCTCTTATCCAAAAGGTCCTCCAGGTTGCCCCTGCCGCTGCACCGGAGCCGGGATCCGAAACCAACACCCAACTGATTCTGAACCGGCTCACCGCCATCGAGACGCTGCTGATTCAAGGTACGGAAAACTTGATCCAGCGGGAGGTGGTGGCGCGGCTTTCTGGGATCAACCAACGCCTGGCGCGTCAGGAATCCCGCAGCAGCAATCTGGAGGCCCAGATCAGCAAGCTCGCCGGCGAAGTGGAGCGACATGCCCAGGGTTTGGCCTTGATCGTCAAGGAGCTGCGACAGATCCGTAAACTTCTAGGAGGATCCTGATGTCTGAGAGGGTCTTTGAGCGAGCTTATCGGCACCTGGATGCAGTGACGGCCCTCTTTGTGGCCGTGCTGCTGATTTCCAACATTGCCTCGACCAAGATCGTTCTTCTGGGGCCCTTTACCTTTGACGGGGGCACCATTCTTTTCCCCCTCAGCTACATTTTCGGCGACATCCTCACCGAAGTCTATGGCTATGCCCGCTCGCGACGGGTGATCTGGCTGGGATTTATCTCGGCGGCCCTCATGTCGGTAACGTTCATGATCGTGGGATCCCTGCCGGCCGCCCCCGACTGGCCCTATCAAGAAGCCTACGACCAGATTCTGGGCCTGACGCCCCGCCTTGTGCTGGCCAGCTTAATCGCCTATTGGGGAGGCAGCTTTGCCAACGCCTATGTACTGGCCCGCATGAAGGTGTGGACGCGGGGACGGTGGCTGTGGACACGCACCATCGGCTCTACCCTGGTGGGCCAAGCGGTGGATACTGGACTGTTTGTCACCTTGGCCTTCTGGGGGGTGTTCCCCGGCCTGGGCAGCTTAATACTCTCCAACTATGTGTTCAAGTGTGCCGTTGAGGCGGCGTTCACGCCCCTGACCTATGCCATTACCGGCTGGCTAAAGCAGCAAGAACAAGAAGACTACTTCGATGTGGCAACCGACTTTAACCCCTTCCGCCTCCAGCCTGTATCCAGGTGAGTCCATCAACTGCCCCAACGGATTTGGCTTTGAGAGGGATCCTATTTTGGTATAGTCAGAGCGTTATCCTATTTATCCTGCTGCCGTCCGGTGTTGCCGGGAGCTTTTATCCAAGACAAGACTTTTGTGAGGGATCCGCAAGATGATGCTCGTTTTCCAAATTGCTTTGTTGGTGTTGGTGCTTTACAGCTTGCTCTTGGTGGTGGCGGTGCCGGTGCTCTACAGCTCAGCCAGTGACTGGAGCCGGGCCAAGAATGTGATTTTGGTGGGATCCCTGCTCTGGGTGCTGATGGTGATTGGGGTGGGGGTGCTGAGTTTCCTCAAGTGAAGAAGCAGTAGAAGGGCGAGGGCCAATCCACCGAAGGTCACCTTGTGGTCGCAATCAGCGTTGCGTGGGAGCTGCACCGTGGGTGTGGCGGCCCAAAGTTTTTGTCTGGGATCCTGGACGAACTACGCACTTCCGCACCTCGATAAGCCTTAAGCTCTCTCGGTAGAGGGGATCCCATCCTCTACAATGGACGGCGAGGCGTCGGCCTTGCTTGCCATCGGTCAGGCTGTCTACAGGCCGCGCTAGTGAGCTTTGAAGGTGCTGAGGTGTTTCAACCAGCGGAGGTTTGGGTGTTGAGAGCAGTGATGAGAGCAGGGAAATGTTCGCAGGAACTTGGCCTTGCTCGGCGAGGAATGAGGCTGGCCTTGGCGGGCCTGTTGATGGGGAGCCTGGGATCCCTGATGGTGCCCCATTCTGCAGAGGCGCAGTCGGGTTTGGTGATCACCGGCAGTGAAGGGGTACCTGTCCTCAGCTATCGGCTCGATTTTGGCGGGGTTCGCAGTCGTTTGGATCGCTATCGCCTGACCATTCCCCCCCAGAATGTGGCGGTGGCAGAAGTGCAGATCAACGGGGACAGGAATTTCGATGGCCGCATCGATCCGGAAAGTGTCCGCCTGGAGGTAGAAGGCCGGCCTGTAGAGCTGGATCAAGTGTACTGGAACGAGGAGTTTCGCTCTCTAGAGGTGGTGGCCCGTCAACCCATTGCTGCCGGTCAGGAGATCCGTCTGGTGCTCTCCAACGTGCGCAACCCTTCATCTGCCGGTATCTACCGTGTGGAGGCGCGGGTACGGGGTACGGAACCCAACCCCCTCTTCCGGAATGTGGGCAACTGGCTGATTACCATTGAAGACCCAGAGCGGATTGGCTTCTGATCTATTGACCCGATGATCTGACCTACTGTTGATCTTTGCGGCGATCCTATAGGCACAGCCCTTTTGCGGGTCTGGGACAGCGACACCCAAGTTCCCGGCCAGTTGGGGTGGGATCCCTCTGCAAGTGTTTGTTCGCCGTGGTATGGGCTGCTGGAAAAAGCCGGAGTTCTGAGTTTTTCTAAGAATGGGGATTGTGCAAATCCGGCAAGTTTGGGTGGGGGAGTGTTTACCTTGTTGCTTGCTGACACCTGGTATCCCAATTGGTGGCAAGCTCTGATTTTGGGCATGGTGCAGGGGATCACCGAATTTCTTCCCATTAGCAGCACGGCTCATCTGCGGGTGTTTCCGGCTTTGGTGGGATGGCCGGATGCGGGCGCTTCTTTTACGGCGGTGATCCAGTTGGGCAGTTTGGGGGCGGTGCTGATCTACTTTGCCTCTGACCTGCGCCAGTTGATCCTCGGCTCTTGGAAGGCTTGGCGAGAACGAGATTTTCAGCAGGAGCCTTGGCGGCTGTCGGTCGGGATCTTGGTGGGAACGGTGCCAATTGTGGTTGCCGGCTGGGCCATCAAGGCCATTTGGGGATCCCCGCCCCGCCAGTTGTGGGTGATCGCCGTCGCAGCCATCGGCTTGGCTGTGTTGTTGGGCTGGGCAGAGCAAACGGGCAAACGCCAGCGAGACCTTCACAGCTTAGGCATTTGGGATGGGATCTGGGTAGGGCTGGCCCAAGCTTTGTCCCTGATCCCTGGGGTGTCGCGCTCCGGCTCGACGCTGACGGCAGGGCTGTTTCTCCATTTGCAGCGCTCGGCTGCCGCTCGCTACTCCTTCTTGCTGGGGATCCCGGCATTATTTTTGGCGGGGGTTGTGGAGTTTATCTCCGAGTTCGAGGCAGAGGCCCTGCTGCCGCAGGGGTTGGGCACTCTTTCTGCTTTTGTCTTTTCCTATCTCTCTATCGATTGGCTGATTCAGTTTTTGCAGCGCAGCAGCACCTGGCTGTTCATCGTCTATCGGATTAGCTTTGGCCTGTTCATTTTCTTGGGGTTGGCCCTGGGGTTCCTGAAACCCTAGGCTGGGTTTTGCAGCTCCTTCCTTCACCCTTGCTCCCGCAGGCTCTGCAGCGCCTTGGGCAGGTGCTCCGCCAGGTGGGCCGGATCCACCCCTGTTAGACCGCGTTCCCGCGCCAGCTGGATAGCCGCTTGGGCATGCCACCACACCCCGGCACAGGCGCAACTGAGCAGCTCAGCAATCTCCAAGGGCCGACCCACTTGGGCCGTTCGGCGGGCCACCAGGCCACCAATCAGGCCAGTCAAGACATCGCCGCTGCCACCGCGGGCCAAAGCCGGTGTGCTTTCCGGGTTCACCCAGCATTCCCCAGTGGGAGAGGCGATCACCGTCCGCGCCCCTTTCAAAACCACCACTGCTCCACTCTGGGCTGCCGCCCTTTGGGCTGCCTCGATGCGATCCCCAAGCGGGATCCCCGGAAAAAGCCGCCGAAATTCCCCCAGGTGGGGGGTGAGAATGGCTTGGATCCCTTTTTCTCGTAAGCGCTCTACCCCCATCTCAGCGAGAGCATTGAGGCCATCCGCATCGATCACCCAGGGGATCCCGGCCCAATCCCGCAGCAGGATCTCCAGCAGGGGCAAACGGGTTTCTCCCAAGCCCGGCCCCACGGCCACCGCCTGAAAGGGTTTCTCGGCAACCGGCGGCAGAGAAGGGATCCCTTCCCAGGCATGAACCAAAACCTCTGGCAAGGCGCTGTGGATCAGTCCTTTCAACTCCGCCGGCGCCGCCATCGTCACCATGCCCACCCCGCTGGCGCGGGATCCCAGCCCCGCCAACACCGCTGCTCCAGCATAGGCTGCCGAGCCTGCCACCAACAACAGGGATCCCTGGCGGTATTTGTGGGTATCCAAAGGGGGATCCGCAGGAAAGTGCTGCCAAGGCCGCAGCAACAACCGGGGAACCTCATCCTCTGGGCAGGCCCAAGCGGGGATCCCAAAATCAACGCGACGTAACCGTCCTACCCAAGGCAGAGCTGCTTCCTGCCACAGCCCCCGTTTCCAAAGGCCAAGGGTATAGGTATGGCTGGCGCGAATGCAGCAGCCCCAGACTTCCCCGGTTTGGTCGTTGAGGCCAGACGGCAAATCCAGGCTGAGGATGGGGATCCCACTGCCATTGGCCCACCCCACCGCCCCCGCCCAAGGCTCCCCCAAAGGCCGGTTCAGACCGATCCCAAACAGGGCATCAATTAACAAATCGCAATCGGCCAGCTCTTCAAGACTCTCCACAAACTCTGCCCCCAGCGCCTTGAGATAGCGGGCGTGGTCTGCCGTCAGGGGTTTGAGATCCGGCTTGCCCAGCCACACCTTCACCGACTTTTGGGCCAGCCATAGCTCCCGCCCAACCACCAACCCATCGCCACCGTTGTGCCCTGTCCCACAGAGGATCCCAATGCGATGGGCTTGCGGAAAATCCTTCTGCAACTGAGCAACAACGGCCAGCCCCACCTTCTCCATCAGAGCGGCAACGGGCATGCCGGCAGAGAAGATCTGCTCCTCAATGCGCTGCATCTGTGCGGAACTGACCAGGCTGATGGCCGGATCGAACTGGCAACGAGAACCCATATCGCTACGCAACGCTGTTGCAACCGGCGGCATTGCTGAGGGGAGATGGCTCATGGCTAAGTTGCGCTAATCGAGCTTAGCTCTATCACATTCCCATCCGGATCCCGGACAAACACAGCCGCCCGCCCGGAAGCGCTGGGCTGCACCTCGTAGCCTGCCTGCAAGAGGCGGGCCTTCACCGCTTCCAAGTCATCTACCCCCAGCGCCACATGGGGATTACGCCCCCACTTTGAGGATCCCGTTCCGCTTCGCTGCCGTGGATCCATCGGCTCCTCGGCCACGATGAGATGAATTTGGGAGGAACCCACTTGATACCAAGCGCCGGGAAAGTCAAACGGCAACCGTTCCACCTTGGGGATCCCAAGCACCGTTCCGTAAAAATGTTCGGCTCTGGCCAGATCGCTCACCCAAAGGGCGGTGTGCAGGTGATGATAGGTTGGCTTTTGGGGGGCAGTCATTGTCTTGTTGGGAAATCTTGACCGTGGGGCTTTGCAAGGCCGACGCGAACATCAATATTTTCTCCGAACGGCAAGCCAAACCCGTAAGCTAAGGTGGAGCTAGCGCACCCGCAACAACCGTATCTTTGTTTTCGCACAGGGGTTGGCCCATGGGATCCCGCACCAAGTTTTTCGGCACGGTCTTGGCCATGTTGGCCGTGAACAGCATCTACATGCAGTTGCAGCAGCTTTCCCTGAGGCTGGAGGAAAGGGATCCCGCCCCCTCTGAGCAGTCTTCTCCAGAGCCTCAAAGCAGCCAGGACTCCGTCCTGCTTCCGCGAGCGGAACGGCTGGATCCCTGGCACCGTGTTGCCCAAGTCCTGCAGGGTCTGTGGCCCGGCGATGCGAGCTTGAAAGGACTCCGTTCCGCCAACGCGAACGGGATCCTGTCGCGAGAGTCCACGTCCCCCCTGGAGCCTTGAGTGCCAAGCTGAGAGGGGATATGACGCTTTGCAAAGGGGATCAAACCCCGTACCATAGAGGAGCAGGTTTCTCCGTTTCTCTGTTTTCAATCCCCAGGACTCACCATGGTGCAGCCGTCAGCAACCTCTGGGCAGAAGCCGATTGTGATCGCCCCTTCAATTCTTTCGGCGGATTTCAGCCGCTTGGGAGAGGAAGTGCGGGCGGTGGATGAGGCAGGAGCCGACTGGATCCATGTGGATGTCATGGATGGCCGCTTTGTGCCCAACATCACCATCGGCCCGTTGGTGGTGGAAGCCCTGCGCCCGGTGACGGCCAAGCCCCTGGACGTCCACCTGATGATTGTAGAGCCGGAGAACTATGTGGCGGATTTTGCCAAGGCAGGGGCCGACATTATTTCCGTGCACGCAGAGTCCAGCTCCACCATTCACCTGCACCGCACCCTCAGCCAAATCAAGGATCTGGGCAAGCAAGCGGGCGTGGTGCTCAATCCGGCCAGCCCTTTGGAGCTGATCCAATACGTGCTGGAGCTGGTGGATCTGGTGCTGATCATGAGTGTCAACCCCGGATTTGGCGGCCAGAGCTTTATTCCAGCAGTGGTGCCCAAAATTCGCCAGTTACGGGCCATGTGTGATGAGCGCGGCCTGGATCCCTGGATCGAGGTGGATGGTGGCTTGAAGGGAAGCAACGCTTGGCAGGTGATCGAGGCAGGAGCCAATGCCATTGTGGCCGGTTCGGCAGTGTTCAAGGCCAAAGACTATGCAGAAGCCATTCGCAGCATTCGCAACAGCCGCCGTCCCGAGCTGGTGACAGTTTAAGGTGACAGTTCATTTTGAAGGAAACTGCTCCCTTACTGAAATCCGGCTTGACCCCAGCGCTGCGCTGAGCCAACTCCTCACGTGCCTTTAGCGCAAAGCAGCAGCCCCTTTCTGGGCAGCGTAAGGCCCCGTCCCGCTGTTGACGGCAGTTGTGCCCAGGCAATGGGGAGGCACATCGACGGAGGGGGGGATGATCGGCTGGGGCAAAGTGGGGCTGAAAAAAGTCTGACAAAAAGGCACGCGATTGCGCTGAATATCGGCAAGGTAGGGAGGAGGAATGGTGCCCAAATAGGCGCCCAGCACCTGCTGCTCGGGATCCTCTGGCAACACTTGGTAATACAACATCAGGCGATTATCGGGAAACCAGGCGCGGATAAGCCTTTGCAGGGCCTTCAAGTTGAAGCCCGGCTCTTCAGGGTTGCGAATCAGGTGCATTCCCGCCAGGCGCCCGCCGACAAAATAGGCTTGCACATAAAACCCACGGGCATAGATGGGCGGCTCCGAGGAGTTCTGAGATGAAGGGGAATCGGGCAGGTAAAGGGCTTCACCCCCAGGACGCAGTTGCCAGCGGCTCCAGCGGGGATCCTCCCGCTCGCTAGAAAGGGTCTCCCAGTTGTTGGCCCGGGCGTAGCTCAAGAAGCGCTCCTCGACCATGCCCAGATAGAGCATTTCCATTTGCAAGGGCAGCCGGGCCCGGGTTTGCAACAGGGGCAGAGTGCGCACTTCTCCCTGCTTGAGCACCAAGGTCTCCCCCCGCGCCGGGCAAGGTTCCCACGCCAACAAAACTGTCAGGATCCCTGCCCCAACCGCCCGGCCAAGACAGCTAAGACCACGTCTTGCCGAAGCAAGCAGCAGAGGGGTGAGCATCTGTATCTGTAGAGGTAGCCTGAGCTGTGGGCAACTGCCGCCCAACCCAGTAGAAGCAGGGACGTAAGATGAGATCACCGAGAACCCCGAAAAGCCAGAAAAAAGGTGAAGCTAGAGTGCTCTGCACCGCTGACGCGATGGAAGCTCTATTGTAGCCAAAGAGCCAAAGCCTCTTGAAAATTTTAACCTGTTGCCTTGTGTGAATTTTCTTGCAGATCCTGAATGTCTCGAAACTAAGGTACTCCGCGCCGCTGACGCGAACGAAATGAGTGCAACTCTCGAGAACGGCATTCCCGCTGCAGCAGCTTCTGACCGGACAGAATGGCCGGGATTGATCGTCATTGCCGGCCCCACGGCCACCGGGAAATCTCGACAGGCACTGCTTTTGGCCCAACGGCTGGGATCCCCGTTGTTGAATGCGGACTCTCGCCAGGTCTACCGCGAGTTCGACATCGGCACAGCCAAGCCTACCCCCGCCGAGCAGGCCCTTTGGCCCCACGAGTTGATCGACATTGTTGATCCCTGCCACACCTACACGGTGGCCGAGTTCCAACAGGCGGCCCAAGCCCGCATCGCCGAGGCCCATCGGCAGGGACAGACTCCCATCTTGGTGGGGGGCACCGGTCTCTACATCCAATCGGTGACTGCTGGCCTAGGGATCCCTGCGGTACCTCCGCAGCCCCAACTGAGAACACAACTGGAAACTTGGCCCCCTGAGATCCGCTACGCCTGGCTGCAGCAGTTGGATCCCGTTGCCGCCCAGCACATTCATCCCCATGACGCAGTGCGCACGCTGCGTGCTTTGGAGATCGTTTACGCCACTGGGAAGCCGGCTTCCAGCCTAAGGCGGGCTCATCCCCCCCATTACCCCATCTTGATCCTGGGGCTGCGCTGCCCAATGCCCCGTTTGGAACAACGCATTGCCCGGCGCACGGCGGAGATGATGGAGCGGGGGTGGATCGAGGAGGTGAAAACCCTGCGGGAGCGCTATGGGCCCCACCTGCCCCTTTTGAATACTTTGGGCTACGCGGAAATCGGCGCTTATCTGGAGGGGCGGATCCCGGAAGCCGAACTGCAACCCCTGATTGTGCGGCGCACCCGCCAATTTGCCAAACGGCAGATGACTTGGTTTCGAGCCATGCTGGGGATCCAAAAGGGCCATGCCTACGGCACCCTGTCGGGAAGGGGTCGATGCGTGGCCCTGTGGCTGGACTGCGAAGCTGAGGATTTGCCGGAGCAGATCTGGAAGCAGGTCAAGGCTTGGATGGCAGCTCCGACCACTGTTGAAACCAGTCCCGCCGCCGCTGAGCATCGGCTTTTCGATCCGTAAGGATCTCCAACACCCGCACCCCTTGGGCAGGTAAGGGATCCAGAGCTTCGGCCAGCTCCTGCCAGCTTTCCACTCGGCGATGGGGAATGTGGTGGGCCTGACAGAGCAGGGCAAAATCCACCGCCTGGGGCGTGGCGAAATAGGGCTCGAAGGGTGGGCCCACCTCAGCGATGGGCAGCAGCTCAAAAATCCCACCCCCCTGGTTGTTGATGAGGAGAATGGTCAGGGATCCCTGCAGGTGAGGGCCAAGCCGCAGGCCGCCGCAGTCGTGCAAAAAGGCCAGATCCCCGGTCAGCAGCACCGTTGGGCGTTTGTGAGAGCCGTGGGCCACCCCAAGGGCGGTAGAGAGAATGCCATCGATGCCGTTGGTGCCGCGATTGAAGTAGGGACGGATGCGGCGGTCGTTGGGGGGCCAAAACCACTCCACATCCCGCACCGGCGTGCTGTTGGCAATAAACAGCGGAGTCTCTGGGGGCAAGTGGTGGGCCAGCCACCAGGCTATCCTACCCTCAAACCACTCCGGCAGGTCAGCCATAGCCTGGTCTAAGGCGGTCCGGATTTGCGCTTCGGCTGTCAGCCAGCCCTGCAGAAAAGTTGTTTGCTTGGCCGGTGCTTCTGGGATCCCGGAGACCCACTCTTCCACGGCAAAAGGCAAATGGGTGGTGGGGTTGTGCAGGGGATCCCCATTCTCAGGGCGGGGATCCAACCGCCAAACGCGGGGAGCAACCTTGGCCAGGGTTTGCCGCAGCGCTTTGCTGGTGGGCAGGGATCCCAGTTGGATGACTTGCTGCGGCCAAAGCTGGGGATCATCCCGCTGCAGGATGAGGTCGTAGGTGGTGATGAGATAGGGGTTGAGGGAAGCGTAGTTGCGCAGGGGAGAGAGCCCCTCCGCCAGCACCGGCCAGCCCAAAGCCGTCGCCAAACGGGCCACTGCCTCCACATAGCGCTGGGGATCCAGCGGTTGAGCCGGCCCCGCCAAGATCACCCCCCGCTCACAGCCGCGCCACTCCTGCCAAAAAGAAGCTGTCTCCGTCTGCAGAGGGCTCCGCACCGCCTGGAAGGAAGAGCCGGTGCATGGCGGAACAACTCCACGAAAAAAGGTCTTCTCAAACTCCGGATCTTCCTGCAAATGAATCAAAGGCGCAGTGCTGCCGTCAGCAATGGGAGCCAGGGGATCCCGGAAGGGCACATTCAAATGCACAGGGCCGGGGAAGGGGTAAAGGGTGCGCTCCCAGGCGTGCACTAGGGTTTGGCGCAGGTAGGCCAGGGCTTCTGGAGCCGCGCTGGGCACGGCCAATTCCGCCTGCCAGTTGGGGTAATGGCCGTAGAGCTTCACTTGGTCAATTGCTTGGCCGGCGCGACAGTGGCGCAGCTCCGGGGGCCGATCCGCCGTCAAAACCAAAAGCGGCCAGCCACTTTCGGCTGCCTCAAGGAGAGCCGGGAAAAAGTGGGCGGCAGCACTGCCAGAAGTACACACCAGGGGGATGGGCTGCCGGGTTTGCTGGGCCAACCCCAGCGCAAAAAAGGCTGCCGACCGCTCATCCAGCACCGGGATCGCCTCGATGTCGGGGTGCTGGGCCAGGGCGTAGGTCAGGGGGGCTGAGCGGGATCCCGGACACACCACCGCCAAACGGCAACCCAGCCGACTCAAGGTTTCGGCCAATAGGGATCCCCAGAGGGTGTTGAGGTTGCGCCAGTCCAGCCGCCTTGGCAGGACAAAGTTTTCAGCAGTCACATTTCAGCAGTCAGAGTGGAGACAAGGTGTTGAGATCGAATCGGGATCCCGGCGGCAAAAAGTGAATGCGGGCATTGTGCAGCCGAAAATACTCATCCGCTGCCGCCTCCTGAACAGTCGAGTACAGTTGTGTCCCGTCCACAATTGTCACTGTGCCCAAGCCGATCACCTCCATCACATCGTCGGCCTGGATCACCACCGCCGTATTCTCGTCAATGCCGATGCCCAGACATTGGGGGTAGTGGGCCACCGCCGTAACCAGCCGCACCAGGCGATTGCGCTGATGGAAATGTTGATCGATGATGACGCGAGGCAAAAGGCCCAAGCCC
Organism: Synechococcus sp. R5-15; assembly: GCF_047462035.1. Taxonomy (NCBI): domain Bacteria; kingdom Bacillati; phylum Cyanobacteriota; class Cyanophyceae; order Synechococcales; family Synechococcaceae; genus Synechococcus; species Synechococcus sp. R5-15. Next base: position 26,841 of record NZ_JANSIK010000108.1, read on the forward strand.
GTCTTCACCGTTACAATTGCCGGCGTGGGCGGTTCTCCGCTGTAGCCGCGGGAGATCATCTGCTGCCCCAACGCAGAAGCTCCGGCGCTGGTTCCGGCAATCACCGTCTGCCCCCGCTGCCACTGCTGTCGAATGGCCTCCATCAGCTCGCTGTGGGCCAGCACCTCTGCCAGCCGCTCCTGATCCCCACCCGTAAAGTAGATGCCGGTGGAGAAGCGGATTTTCTCAACGTTATCGGGATCCCTCGCCTCCATCGGGCTGCGGATATCTAGAACTTGGAGGCTGGCCGCCCCCATCTGCTGAAAAATGTTGGCGTAGATCTTCCCCAGCACCGCCGGGATCCCAGAAGCCGCGGGCACGATGGTGATGTGGGCAGACTTTCCCCCCGCTCGGCGGAAGAATTCCCAAAGGATGTGGCGCTCATTTTCCTTGTCCTCTGCTCCCCCGACGGCGATGATGTCGGAACGGGCGGTGATGGGATCCTTCACAGTAGGGCGGCTTAGGGGTTGGGCGTCGTTTGTCGGCGTGGAAGGAACTCCGTTCCACTCCAGCTCACGGTGGGCGGCAGAAACATCAGGCAAATGGGGCATGGAGCGCGAGGAAGATTAAAATGGGCACATTTCACTTTCACTATGCTACGGCTTGGAATTCGGTTTGGCGCAGCTCAATTCCAGATTTCACGGAAGAGTCAGGGGTTGGTTAGGGGTCTCGAAAGGGGGAATAATGTTCATAAGAACACCCCTCGTCTCGTCCTTCGGTTCACCCAGCAGGAGCATCCATGGCCAGAAAACCTGACGGATATCTTGTCCACATCATGCTGGAAGGTGGACAAACCATGCAGGTACGGGTCAAAGAAGCCAGAGAATACACCGAGCTGATCAACAACCTCATGGTGGGCGGCGAAGAGTTCATCACCTTGCCCAAGCAAATGGACAATGAGTACATGATCGTGCGTCCTCAACGGGTGTCCGGCGTGTCGGTGGAGGCGATCTACGCTTCCAGCGTTGGCATCGACCTATAGAGCCTATAGAGCAGACCAAGGTCAGGGATCCCTTGAGTATCGCCGGGCTGACAACGCAAAGCCCCCACCACTAGGGGCAGGGGCTGCCAGAGGACTAGACCCCGCAGGATTTAGAACCTCAGTACCGACAGGTTAGCTTTGCGGGGGCAGGATCACCTTGTCGATGACGTGGATCACGCCGTTGGAAGCTTCAATGTCGGCTGTCACACATTAGCATCGTTGACCTTGACACCATCAGCCAAAGAGATCTCCACAGGAGATCCTTCGACCGTAACCACTTCCCCAGCTTCCAAAGAGGTAGAGAGAACTTTGCCGGGCACTGCATGGTAAGTGAGAAATCGAAAAAAGTCCCCGAAAAAGATGTTTCTACTGCCCCAAGATGCTTTCTTACAAAGGCTGCGGGGGTATCTTCCACTAAGGTTAGATTTGCAACAATCATCGCAGGGTGGTGGTGAGCAATCCAAAACAGGCTGAAAAAGGATCCCTTGAGGCTGAGGGATCAGTTACGTTTGTCTGCATCTATAGTCATTCTGATTCAAACTAAAACGCTGCACCCACACCTGAAGCGTTGAATGCGCGGGGCTGGAAGACTTTTCTTGGTAGCTCAGGCGTCTCACTCTAACCTGAAACGACTGTACTGTTTTGTTTGCTCGAGCTGTCTATCCAGCGGCAGCACAAAAAATAACACCCTCACGGTGCCGAGCAAAGGGATAAATGAGTTAACGAGCTCGTAATAATCCTGGCAGTTGTGCTTACTCTTCTTCCGGCTCGAAGTCTTCGTCGTAGTCGTCCCCGATCAAATCGTCGATATCGTCGATGTCTTCTTCCAAAATCATCTCAGGGACCTCAATGGGCTGCTCAATCAACCGGCCTTCCTGGCGCAACCAATCGAGAATGGAAAGGCTGCTGGGGGAGGGCACCACCGTTGGCGGTTGATCGCGGGGCTCTTCGCGCAGAGAGGGATTGTGGTAGTACATGCCGTACGGAAAAAGGGCAGTTATCGACGAGGAATGAACTCGGCTTGGGCTGAGCCCCTCTCAACTGAGGGACGCGGGCTTTCCATCGATATATCCCTCAGTCTAGCCTATGCCTGCCACTCCTGCAAAAAGCGGTGCAGCACCCGCTCCAGTTCAACAGCCCGCGCTGCCTTGAACAGCAGCCGATCCCCGGCTTGCACGTGATGGAGCAAGATTTCCAGCAGTTCGGATACCTCCTCGCAGCGTTCTGTCTGGGCTGCCGGTTTTTGGTCGAGCAGCGGTTGCATTTCTCCTTCGGGATCCAAGAGCAAGATCCGATCCAGCCCCAGAGGGGCAGCCGCCCGACCCACCTCTGCATAGAGCTGAGGCGCATGCTCTCCCAACTCCCGCATCGGGCCGAGAATGGCCCAGCGCCGTTTTCCCGGGGTTTGGGCCAGCAGGTGTAGAGCCGCGATCATCGCTTCCGGCGAGGCGTTGTAGGTTTCGTCCCAGATTTCCACATCTCCTGCCAGCTTGAGATGGCGGTTGCGCCCCTCCAGATGGGTGGGCAAGGCGATGGGTTCTCGGAGCCGCTCCCAATCCAGCCCCAAGCTGCACAGAGCAGCCAGCACTCCCATCCAGTTGAGGGCATGGTGTCTTCCCGGCAAGGGCACCGGCAGCGTTAGGCCCTCCACAGTTACCGTTTGGGCTTGGGGATCCCATTCTCCCCGTAAGTCCCCCCGATCCAGACCATAGGTAAGGGTTTGTCCCGACCACAGGCTGGCGGCGGTAGACAACAGCAAGGGATCTTCTCCATTCAGCAGAGCCACTCCCTGCCCCAGCGCTTGCAACAACTCGCACTTGGCGGCGGCAATGGCCGCGCGGGATCCCAGTCTGCCGATGTGGGCGGTGCCGATATGGGTGATCAGAGCGTGGGTGGGTTGAGCCATCTGAGCCAGGCGGCGAATTTCTCCGGGGCCGCGCATGGCCATTTCCAGAACCACAAACTGATGCTCCGGTTGCATCTGGAGCAGTGTTTGAGCAACCCCGATGTCGTTGTTGTGGTTGGCTTCAGTTTTGAGAACTGTGCCGTAGCGGGATAGGGCAGCCGCCAACATTTCCTTGGTGGTGGTTTTGCCTGCTGAGCCCGTGATGGCTACTACGGAGGGGGGAAACTGCTCCCGCCAGCCTCTGGCAATGCGCTGGTAGGCAGCTAGGGTATCTGAGACTTGAAAATGGGGCCCAGCCACCGGACGCTGGCTGATGACGGCAACGGCCCCCCTTGCCAAAGCTTGTGGAATAAAGTTGTGTCCATCAAACCGTTCCCCCCGCAGCGCCACAAAGACTGACCCCGGCTGCAATTGGCGGCTGTCGGTGCAAATGGCTTGGACGGGAAGACCCAACAAATGGGGATCCCCCTGCAGGGGAGTTTGCAGCAGGTCAGCCACAGTTTGTAGAGTCAGCATGGGGCAGAAGGTTGGTCTAGAGCCCACAGTGAGAAGTGAGAAAAGAGAAACGAGAAAAGAGCAGCGAGTGGTGAGAAGGAAGTATGAAGTATCCTCACTCCTCACTTCTCTCTCCTCACTCCTCTCTCCTCACAGCCTGGCTGCAGCGTTTCGATCCCAGATGGGAGCGCGATGATGGCCTCTTTGGCCATACCGATGAACAGGCCATGTTCCACAACCCCCACCGTCCCTTTGAGTTGATCGGCGATCTTGGCAGGATCCGCCATGGGGCCGAATTGGCAGTCGAGGATGTAGTGCTGCTCGTCCGTCAAGTAGGGATCCCCGTTGGCATTCCGCCGTAAGGTGGCTGTGCACCCCAGAGCCTCTACCCGCGCCAAGGTGGTTTTCCAGCCAAAGCGCACCACCTCTACCGGCACCGGGAAGCGAATGCCCAACTGCGGGACTTTTTTAGAGGCATCGGCGATGATGATCAGCTCGGCAGCGCTGGCCTCCACCAATTTTTCCCGCAACAGGGCCCCTCCTGCCCCTTTGATCAGGTTCAGGGATCCCACTTCAATCTCGTCGGCCCCATCGATGGCCAGATCCAGGCGCGGCTGCTCTTCTAGGGTAGCCAGCGGGATCCCCAGGGAGCGGGCCTGTTCAGCCGTGCGCTCGGAGGTGGGCACACCGAGGATCTGCAGACCCTCGCTTTGCATCCGCTCTGCTAGGGCGCTGACAGCAAAGGCGGCTGTGGATCCCGTGCCCAGCCCCACCACCATTCCCGACTGCACCTTTTGAACTGCAGCCCGGGCTGCCGCCTGTTTCAGCTCATCTAAAGACTCGGTCCCGCTGCCGCCAAGGGTAGTCATTCCCAGCTCCTCTCCCGTGGATGAAGATCCTACCAAAGTGCTTTGCACCGCTACCGCCCGCTCCAGCTAAAACCCTCCGGCGCTGCCACCACCCGACCGAAGAGATCATAGGGCTCGGCGTGGGTGATCTGCACCGGCACCAGGGATCCCAGAGAGCCCTCCCCACGCACGTACACCACCCCGTCCACTTCGGGGGCAAAGCGAGGGGAGCGGCCAATCCACTCGCCGGTTCTGGGGTTTTCCTGCTCCAAAAGTACAGGTACCACTCGGCCCACCTGCTCGCGGTTGCGGCGGAAGGCAATGCCTTGCTGCAGTTGCATTAGACGGGCGCGGCGCTCTTGTTTGACAGCCTCTGGAACCTGATGGGGGAGGTGGTAGGCAGGGGTGCCCTCTTCGGGAGAAAAGGTAAACACCCCCACATGGTCAAACTGATGGCGCTGGACAAAGTCTAGTAGATGCTGGAAGTGCTCCTCCGTCTCCCCAGGAAAGCCGACGATAAAGCTGGTGCGCAGCACGGCATTGGGCAACGCCTGGCGCAGCCGCTCGATCACCCGGTCGTTGACCTGCCCTTGCCAGGGGCGATTCATGGCCTTGAGGATCTCAGGATGGCTGTGCTGTAAAGGCAGATCCAGGTAAGGCAGGAAATTGGCAGTCTCTTGAATGGCCTCCACCACGGCGGGGGTAATGCCCGTGGGGTAGGCGTAGAGCATGCGGATCCAGGGAATGGGGATCTGGCCCAGGGCGCGGATAAGCTCAGCCAAGCGCGGCTCCCCGTAGAGGTCGATCCCGTAGTGGGTGGTGATCTGGGAAATCAAAATCAGCTCCCGCACTCCTTCCTCGGCCAGCTGTTCTGCTTCCCGGAGGATGGACTCGATGGAGCGAGAGCGTTGGTCGCCCCGCAAGTGGGGGATGATGCAGAAAGAGCAGCGGTAGTTACAGCCCTCAGCTACCCGCAGGTAGGCCACCGGCGCGTGGGTGGTGCGGTAGCGGGGGACAGTCTCATCGGCAATGTAATCCAGGCTAGAAGTAACGGCATTGACCCGCTCTCCCCGCTCCACCCGCTCGATGATTTGGACGATCTGGTGATAGTCGCCCGTACCCACGATAGCCACCGCCTCCGGGATCTCCTGCAGCAGCTCCTCCTGGAAGTGTTGCGCCAAGCAGCCGGCAATGATGATCTTTTTGCCTTGTACCGCCAGCTCCATCAGGGTACTGACCGACTCCCGTCGCGCTGCCTCGATGAAGCTACAGGTGTTGACAATCACATAGTTAGCGCTCTCTTCGTCCCCATCCACCCGGTAGCCCGCTTGGGCCAGCAGGCCCAGCATGTGCTCGGTGTCCACCCGGTTTTTCTCGCAGCCCAGGTGTAAAACGGCAACCGACGCCTTTGTACGCTGCACCGCTGTTCGCGTAAGCGGGACGGAGTCCTTAACGGATGGGAAACTGGAGACGGTCGCTTCTAACCCATTCATGGACTGAGCATCAAAAAGGGGGCAGCTTGCCAGAGGCTTATCTATTCTAGTTGAGGGCCGCATCAGCGTTGCGGAGCAATAGAGCCGTAGCCACGGCCAACGCGGTGGCCGCCCAACTGTAGGGATCCCTGCCAGCCGCCGTCGGAAACAGAGGCGCTTGTCCATAGCCCCGCAGGCGCAAAGCCTGATAAACCCTCTGCGAGCGCTCGTAGCTGCGAACCAACAGGGTGCCCACCGAAGCGGCCAGAAAGGGCAGATCTTGTCTTAGAGACGGCCCAGGACGCCACAGGGATCCCCGCGGTCGCCAACCCCTCAGCCGGGCTGCCCGTTGCATCTGCTGCCACTGAGCGGCCACCTCCTGCAAATAGCGCTGGGTGAGCCAGGCCAGTTCCAGCAGGAGGTCTGGGATCCCCAGGGCCCGCAAAGCTGCCAACAGTTCCGATGTGGGGGTGGTCTCCAGCAGCAGCATCGTGAGGGCAAATAGGGCCAGCCCTCTCCCCCCAATGCGAAGCGCCATCTGCAGCCCCTCCCAACGCAGAGCCAGGGATCCCCAGCGCCACAGGATGGTTTCCCCCGCCCAGAAGGGTAGGATCCCCATCAACCCTGCCACCAACAGCCCTGGGGCTGCCAGCCGCCTCAGCCCGAGGCTCCAAGGCAATCCCGACAGGCTCCACAGTCCAGCCACCAGCGCCCAGATGAGCGGCAAGAGGGCCAGGCACCTCACCGAGGCGAAAGCCGCCATCAGCGCCATCAGGCCCAGCACCTTGGGCAGAGGTTGCCACCGGTGCACCCAGGAAAGGGGTTTGGAGGGGTGAGGATGGGATTGTTGACCGCGCCAGCAGCAAGGGATCCCTGAGCCGGCTTCATCTCTTGCCATACTCTCCCAGCAGCGCCGGTTGTACCCGCTGCAAAAACAGCACCACCCAACTGGCGAACAACCCCTCCACCACCATCAGGGGGATGTGGGCCACCACCAAGCTCCCAAGAGCCAGACGACCGGCTTCTGTGGAGAGGATCCCGCTGCCAGCGTCAACCACAGCAGCCATGACCACCCCGTAAAACAACAGCACTGCTAGACCCACCCCAACCGCTCCCGCCAAGAAGGCAGACACTCCGGCCCCCATCACCCGACGGCCTGCCCGAAAAATCCCACCGGCCAGGAGCGCCGGGATCCCCATAATGGCGGCGTTGATGCCCAATGTGGTCAGGCCCCCATGGCCAAAGGCCACCGCCTGAAAAAACAAGCCCACTACAATCGCCGGATAGGCCAAAGCCCCCAACATCAGACCCATCAACCCGTTCAGCACCAGATGCAGGCTGGCCGGGGGAAAGGGCAGGTGAATCGAAGAGGCCACAAAAAAGACAGCCGTGAGCAAAGCCGCTTTGGGCAACTGGTCGCGACAGCGTTGCGTAGCAATATGGCGGGGATCCCGTTCCCACCAAGGACATTGCTCGGCAACGCCGGCGCGACGGAGAAGCCGCAAGCTGTAGCTGGTGATCAGGGCGGTGATGCCATAACCCCCTAGCCAAAGCGGTGCTGGCAAAATGCCATCGCTGATGTGCATGGTCAGTCCTACTCCAGAGCAGAGGAGCCAGCCTGGGAGCCTGAGATTCCTGACCCTGGAGATCCCGAAACCGGTGGGCTCTCCACCGCTGCGTAACCAGATTGACGGGGCCTGGAGAAGAACAGAGCTGTGCCCAGACAGCCCCAAATGACACAGGCGGCCATAACCCCCCGCTGCAAAGGCCCAAAGGGTGGGGAAGCGCTGGGGATCCCTTCTGTCTGAGGGAACTCCTCGCCCACCGGCACGTTGACCAACACCCCATGCCCCGCCTGGCGAATCCGCACCTGCCAGAGGCCCGTCAGGTTGGGATCCGGCTGCAGCAGAAATCGTCCCCGCACATCCGTCTGTCCCTCCTGCCAAGGGGTAGTGGGATCCGTCGGCGCAAATACCGTCACCCGGGCGGATCCCATCGGTTCCCCAGAATCGTAGCGGGCCTGGATCTCAAAAGCGGGAACTGCCCGAAGAGAGGCCTCCACCCCGTGGCCCCAAGCGGGAGCAGACAGGAGCAGGCCGAAAGCCAGCAAGCTCAACCGTGCTCCGCATCGCTGACGCGACGCCGCAATCAGGCTCAGTCGGCAGGAAGGGATCCAAAGTTTTGGCCAGACTCGGTTCATTGGTTAGCTGAGGACAGACGACAATCTCTACGCTCTGCAGGCAACCGGTCTTAGAAAAGCCAAGACTTCAGGGCGAAGACTCTGTCTGGGCAGGGCCAGAGGCAGCGCGGCAGTGGCCTTCCCCCACATGGCCCAAGTGGTGCAGGATCTCCAATACGGCCTTAGCCGCAGGGGATCCCTCCTGCAGATCCCCCCAGTCCACTTCCAGAAGGTCGGATCCCCCCCCAGTGCTCCGCGCCGCTGACGCGGTCAGCCGCTGCTCCAGGGAGACAGGATCCAACTTCACCAAAGGGGCAAACCCCAGAGCTGCTTGATTGAGGCTGTCGTTGGGGGGCAAGCTTCCATCTCCAAACAGGTGGTCGAAATGGAAGGTGACCTCCAGATCTGCCACCTGGCCGACGCGCACAAAGCCTTTGCGCTCCTCCCCCACATACTCTCCGCAGGTGAAGGCCACCTCAGGGCTGAACTTGAGCACAAACGGCATCTCCCCAGCCCCTTCCTTTGTCGGTCGGGCTTGGCCTTCGATCCAGAGGGAATAGCCCTTTGCCGGCCCCTCCAGTGCTGGCACCAGACGCCACCCCAGGGCGTTGTAGTGGCCAGGGGGTGCCTCTAGGGATCCCAGTAAGGCCCGCTCCGCCGGGGGAGCCGTGATCAAATCAACCGTGATGGGGCCGGAGAGGCTGACCAATGCCCGTGCCAGCAAATCTGCATTTCCTTCCGGATCAAAGGGCGGATCGGTTTGGTAGGCGGTTATGTCCGCCAGCGTCACGTACACGTGCTCAAAGCTCAGTTCCCAGCCGTCTTTGGAGACAAACCCCTCCCGAATGAAGTCCTCGCCGTTGGCCCAAAACTCCAGAGTACCCATCTCTGCCTTTGCTTGGGCTAGGGGTGCTTCCTGCCTGACCTTTTCCGCTCCAGCGTTAGAAGCCGGTCGGCAGGCGCCTAGAGAGAAGGCCAACCCAAGGGCCAGAAAGGGTAAAGCTAACCCCTTGCCCCAGGGATCCCTTGTTGAAGCACCAAGCCGAAATGGAGTGTGTTTCACCAGTTCCCCTGCCAAGGACTCGGTCCCGATGACGCAAACGGCACTGCTCTAGCGAAACACAGGCTTCCCTGGTGTTACAATCCCCCACCAGGGCATCTGTAGGGCTATGCCTATGGCAAGGGCTACTCCTGCGCTAAATTCCCCGCCCGCACCCAACCTTCCTGCCCATTCTGACGGCGAATGCGCTGCCAACGGCCATCTTCGCTGAGGCCCAGCACCGTCACCACCTCGTTCATGGGCACACCACCAATGTAGGTTCCCTCCCGCTCTGGAGTGGCCCGCAGCGCCAAGCCAATCGGCTCAATCACCCGTCCCTGCCCACCTACTGCCACCATGGGGGGTCGAGTCGGCAAAGGAGTTGATTCAGGGTTGGGTTCAACCGTGGGAGCTGTAGAAGTTGAAGCTGAAGCACCATCCACAGGGCCCAAATTGCCGGCGCGCACCCAGCCCTCTTGTCCGTTCAACTCCCGCCGCACCCGTTGCCAACGACCATCGGCGCTGTACTCCAACACCGTCACCGTTTCCCCCACCACAATTCCCCCTTGGTAGGCTCCATCAACAGAGGGCTGGCTGCGGATGGCCAGGCCAATGGGCTCGATCACCCGCCCGCGGCTGCCGGGGGGAAATCCCTCAGGGTCAACAGTGCCTGCAGCAGGGCCAGAGGGGGGAGAGGGAAAACTGGCTGGGCGGGGCAAGGGATCCAAGCGCACCGCCTGCGGAAATTGAGGCGGGGCAGGGGGGGCCAACATGGGGGCGACGAGCTGCCACAACTGCCAAGCCAAGGCGGCCAGAGCCCCAACCGAGACACTCACCACCACCAAGGTGCCCAAGGGAAAACCGCCAGAAGCAGGAGAAGAACGGCCTCGCATCGGGTAGTTAGCCATCCGAAATACCTTCCCGCAATGCTGCAGGCAAGAATCCGCAGAGAAGATGGGATCCCCGTCAAAACCGGGGATTTACGAAAGCCAGAGCACGACTGCTGCGCAACGCTGACGTGATTGCATCCCAATGTATCGTGTTCCGCAGCGCTCTTGCTAGGCCTGTGCAGAGGAATCGCAACGCTGACGGGGCGACGCGACCCCAGAGGGCAAGGGCGTCGGAGATTAGCTTCTACTTATTGGTGTTGGTGAACTTATTCTGCCAGTCGGTCGTCAAAATCTCTCGGCCAAATACCCATCCTGCCAGAAGGAGGGGCAATGCCAAGCCCAGAAAGCCGAAAAGACTGACCACCTGAGCCACTTGCCGCTGGGCTTTTTTTCTCCTGGGATCCGGGATGTTGTTAGCAGCCAGCACCACCTTAGAACAGAAAGCCACCACCACCGCCCCCACCGGCCCCAAAACCAAAGAGGGCCACAGCCAAGCCGCCACTTGCGAGAATGCGTAGGCTCCGGTGAATGGGATAATCACGAAACAAGCCAGCTCCAGGATCCCCCACGTGAAGAGGGCCAACCAGACATCTTTGCGGAAGACTTCATCGGGATTGGTGTACATAAGCCTCCGGGATAAACTGCCACCTGCCACACTAAAGCGAGACTTTGAGACAGGAACAGCAGCGTCACAGCTTCCAGATTAACTCCAGGTGCTAAGGATCTTGCTTGACGGATCCTCCTTACGCTACTTTTCCCCTTGGGCAATTCAGTTAAGATAATGCCCAAGATTCTTGGATAAGCCTCCGTTAATTTGGAGAGAAGGGCAGCCTTGACAAGGATGAACTCCCCCTGTGACCCCATACGTAAAGACTTGAAATAAGATTTAAGTGTTCAATCACTCATGAATTGCCTGCGCCTGTGGCCCTTTCCAGCCGAGGTTGGGGTCAAGCTTGCCCTGTTGAGAGGGCTCTTTATTCACCCGCGAGCCGAGGGCCCATCGCCTCTGCACGATTGTTGCCCATGAGCTGCCGAAGGGATCCCCACACCCCAACGCCCTGCAACCTTGTCTCCTGCTGACTTCGAGAGTGCCAAGCTGCCATGTCACGCATCCTCATCATCGATGATGATCCCAGCATTTGTGCTCTACTGCAGCGGTACTTGCAGCGGCAGGGGTATTCGGTTGAGGTGGCGATGACGGGGGCCGAGGGCTTACAGCAGTTGCGCGCTTTTCAGCCGGCCTTGGTAATTTTGGATCTGAACTTGCCGGATGTGAGCGGCTACGATCTCTGCCAGCAAATGCAAAAAGAGACCGGCGTGTACGTGTTGATGTTGACCAGCCGCGTCAGCCCTGCTGATAAGTTGCACGGATTCCAGTTGGGGGCAGATGACTACCTGACCAAGCCCTTCAGCCTGCCGGAGTTACAGGCGCGAGTGCAAGCCATTCTGCGGCGGCAACGCATGAAGACCGAAGTTGCCAGCGCACCGGTCTTGACCTTTGCCTCTTTGGTAATCGACCCGGAAACCCGAGCAGTCATCCGCGAGCAGCGCCTGATCAACTTAACAGCACTGGAGTTCGATTTGCTCTATGCTATGGCTCGACATCCGGGGCGGGTTTGGCGACGGGCTGAGCTGATTCAAGAGGTGTGGGATTTTAACCACGAGGGAGATGAACGGGTGGTCGATGTCCACATTGGCCAAATTCGCAAGAAACTAGAGACTGATACCAGCCAACCGGAGTTGATCCGCACCGTGCGTGGAGTTGGCTACAAGTTTGAGCCCCCCGCTCCGAAGGAGGGATGGGGAGAGGAAAAACCTTAACCCCCAAATAACTCTCCCCTCTTCACGTTGGGAGAGGGGCCAGGGGTGAGGGCCCGTTAATCCAAGCGGCGGCCTGTCAAACGCACAAAAATGTCTTCTAAGTTGGCCGGGCGCACCATGAGGCCGGTTTTGTCAGGTTCAGCTTCCAACTGCCGCTGAGCTTCCGCCAAGCTGGGGAAAAAGGTGTACTCCACCTCCCGGCCAGGACAGGAGCGCACCAACAGAGCCTCTCCATACTTGGCCCGCAATTGCTCGGTGCTGCCCAACTCGATTAACCTTCCCCCATCCATGATGCCGATGCGGTCGCACAGCTCTTCTGCCTCCTCCATGTAGTGGGTGGTAATCAGCAAGGTCATGCCCTGCCGATTGAGATCCCGCAAGATCTCCCACAACAGCCGCCGCGCCTGGGGATCCAATCCCACGGTGGGCTCGTCCAAAAACAAAATCTGGGGGCGATGCAGTAACGCCCTGGCCACCTGCAAGCGTCGTTTCATTCCCCCTGAGAGGGTTTTCACTTTGTCTTGCCGGCGATCCGCCAGCCGCACATACTCCAGCCATTCATCGATGCGCCGTTGCCGCTCTGGGTTGGAAATGTGGTGCATACGCCCGTGAAACTCCAGGTTTTCCCAAACGGTCAGCTCTGCCTCTAGGGTGATAGGCTGCAGAACTACGCCAATTTGCTGCCGCACCGCCACCGGATCCCGCACCACGTCATACCCCCCCACCCGGATGGATCCCTGGCTGGGTCGGGTAAGGCTAGTAAGCATGCGGATGGTGGTGGATTTGCCGGCGCCGTTGGGCCCCAACAGGGCAAACACTTCCCCCTGGGGGATCTGCAGGCTCAAATCTTGAACGGCAACCTGCTGCCCAAAGCGCTTCCACACCCCCTGCATTTCCACCGCCACTGTCTTGGTTTGGGGCAAGGTTGGGGCCGTCGAAAGAGCTGTCACAGTCCGCTCCGGTAAAGTGTAAAGAAATCTTTATTCTCCAGCATACGCCAGCCGTGTCAGCAAGCTGCAGGTCTTATCAGGGATCCCTGCCCTTGGCAGTAGTTTATGCTATCCCTTCAAGTCTTCCGTGGCTGTGATCTCGTTCCCTGTGGTTTTTCTCCAAGCTCTGCAAAATAGTATACGTTGCACCTGAAGGGTGAGTTACGTCCGCAGGGCAGGGCGTGATCGTACAGCAGATAGGGGAAGTCGCACTAAATAGCTAGTGCTGTATCTGTACGTATGGGTAACAATAAAGACACAAGCTTGAGCGGGCTGACTGTTCGGCTTGGGGCTTTTTCTTGGTGAAGTGACTTCCCTTCAGCGCCCACCGATAACCTCTACTAACCAATGTAAGGAAAATGCAGAGCAAAGACCGGTTCGACCAAATTGACTTCCGGCTGGATCGCCTGGTTGGGGCTGTGTTGACCTTGGCCGAGACCGTCAGCTTCGTCAAGGATGACCTGACCCATCTGAAAGCCATTGTTCAACAACAGGTGCTGATATCCCAGGAGCAGAGCACTTGGCTGGGAGAGTTAAAGGCAATATGTCAACAGCAAGCCGATACAGCTCGTCGCCAATCTGAGACGATTGAGCGGATCATCGCCCATCTCCTGCCCGCTCAGGATCCCAAGTCTTGAAGGATCAGAGGGCAGCCTGGGGGCGTGCCACAATGGCAGCAGAGCTGAGGTTGTCCGCCGTTGGAGTGCCAGGTTGCAGCAGCAGGACAGGGTTCTGTTGAGGCTGAGGAGCTGCTTGCTTTTTTTCGCTGCCGACGTTTGCCTTACCTGGATCGGGTTGGCCCTCAAGAGGCCAAGCTGCCGCCGGACAACCTGCTGGAGCAATGGCGGCGGGATCGCCAAGCCCTGGCAGCCGCTGTGTTTGAGCGATTCCCCGGAGAACGGGTTGCGCCGGGCAATGAAGCTCTCTTGGCAGCCATGGCCGACGGGGCGGAGCGGATCTACGGCGGACGGATTGCCGCAGAGCTGTTTTGGCAACCGCAGGAAGATCTCAACTGTACTGCTGAGGCAGAGCTGTTGCAGCTTGCTTCTGAACCTGTCCCTCACTCCTCCTCTCCAAGGGATCCCATCCCTGCCCCAGAAGACTGCGAGATGGTGCCCGCTCTTGCGTTGCCGCCTGAAGCTGTTCCAGAGGGACGTTCAGTTTGGGTGAGCAGCTCCCTGGATCTGCTGATTCGGGATCCCGCTCTCGTTGGCAGAAGTCGCCACGCTGCCCGATCCTCTTACCTGCCGGTTCATATTCGTATCGGCAAACGCCCCAAACCGGAATACGAATTGTTGCTGGCTTTGCAGGCAGAGTTGCTCGGATCCCTGCAGGGAAACGTTCCCAAGCGGGGCATTTTGATCCTGAAAGATGGGAAGTGGCACCCCGTCCACCTGAGCCGCCGACGAGCACAGGTGCGGCAATTGCTGCAGGAGTACCTGCACTCCCTCAACCAGCCGGAACCACCGCAGGTGTTCATGGCCCGCAGCCGCTGCCATCTTTGCCACTGGCGGGAGCATTGTCGCCAGTTGAACGCCGCCGCTCAACCCCTCAGCCTGCTGCCGGGCGTAACGGGATCCCGCTATCCCCTTTTGCAAGAGGCGGGGATCCACTCGATTGAAGCCCTGGCCAACGCTCAGTTGGATAGGTTGCAAGCCATTCCCAAGTTGGGATCCGGCGCGGCCCTGCAACTGCAGCTGCAAGCCCGTGCCACCCTCAGCCGGCAGCCCCTCTGGATTCAATCCCCCCCGGAAACCCTGCCCACCACACCCGTAGAGCTGTACTTCGATATCGAGGCGGATCCCCGCCACAACGTCGCCTATCTGCTGGGCCTGCTGGTGGTGGAGCAAGCCGAGGGGAAAAAGGTTGCGAGCTATCACAGTTGCCTGGCCGCCGAGCCGCGGGAAGAAAGGCAAGCTTGGGAGCAATTCTTGCAACTGGCACAACGCTATCCTGACGCTCCCATCTACCACTTTCACGGCTTTGAAGTGCAGACCTGCCGACGGCTGGGGGAGCAATACCGCACGGATCCCCGACAGCTGCGGCAGTTGTTGCAGCGCTTTGTGGATTTACAGGCCTGGGTGCAACGCTCGGTGGTGCTGCCGATCGAGAGCTATTCCCTGAAAAACATCGCCCGCTGGTTGGGGTTTCAGTGGCGTCTGCCGGATGCCAATGGCGCCCAGTCCATTTATTGGTATAGCCAATGGCTGGAAACTCGGGAGCGCAGATATTTGGAGCACTCGCTTATCTACAACGAGGATGACTGCCGGGCTACCCACCGCCTAAAAGACTGGCTGTCCCAAGGAGTCCTCCATGCCGAATGATGCGAATAAATTGACAAAGACGGCCTATCCCCAGCCGCAAATGCCGCAGCTTGCGCCGCCAGTCTTGTGGCCAGTTGCTGAGGTTTCGTTTAGAATCAGGCAGGACTGTTTAGTTTATCAGGGGAATCCCATGCTGTTGAAATCTCATGAATCTCCTCGCCATCAGGGCAGAAACCGTCGCGGTCGTGGGGGATCGGCACGCAAGCGCCAACTGGACAAACGGAACCGCGCCTTGATGCAACGATTACGACAACGAGAGCAAGCTCTCAACTCTCGATCTTCTCGGCAGGGGCAAGTTAACCCTGCCTTTTTTGTGCTTGCTTCTCCTTGGCCTGGCTACGAGGGATCCCGCTTGGCTGCGTAAACTACCCGGCTCCGACCGCTAAGCGGTACGGAGCGGGCTTTCAGTAGCCCTGAGCCTGCTCTGCTC